>JAFYRH010000093.1 GCA_017559555.1 Clostridia bacterium | reverse complement strand
CTTATCAACACCTCCAACGCACTTGAAGTTGACTTCCTCAACGATTACGATGTTGACGCTTGCCTGTGGGTAGGCGGTCTCGGTATTGCAGGTACCAACGCAGTTACCGATATCCTCGCAGGTAAGGTTAACCCCTCCGGTAGCCTTGTAGATACCTACTGCTATGATAACTTTACTTCTCCCGCAATGCAAAACTTTGTTGCACAAACTTACGCAGGCTTCAATGGCCAAATTCCCGAAAATGCTTCCACCTACATGGTTTACCAAGAGGGCATTTACGTTGGTTATAAGTACTACGAAACCCGCTATGCAGATGCTGTTATGGGCACCGGCAACGCAGGTAACTACGCAACCCAATACAACCAAGAAGTTGCATTCCCCTTCGGTTACGGTCTCTCTTATACCACCTTTGAGTATAGCAATTTGACCGTAGAGAAGAGCACAAACTCTTATGGTGAAGTTTGCTACAACGTAACTGTAACCGTTACCAACACCGGTTCTGTTGCAGGCAAAGAGACTGTTCAAGTTTATCTCTCTTCTCCCTACACCCAATACGATATCGATAACAAGATTGAAAAAGCTGCAGTTCAACTGATCGGCTTTGGTAAGACCGCTGTTTTGGCAGCAGGCGAATCCGAAACCGTTACCATCGTGGTTGACGAGCGCGATATGGCTGCTTACGACGCTTACGGCGCAGGCACATACATTCTTGATGCAGGCACCTACTACCTCACCGTAGCAACCGACTCTCACAATGCTAACAACAACGTTCTCTCCGCGAAGGGCTTCTCTACCGAGAACGGTATGGATGTTAACGGCAACGCAGAACTCGTTTACAACTGGGATATGGAATTTGATGCTACAACCTACTCCGTATCTCTCAACGGCATAAAGATTGAAAACCAACTGCAAGATGCAGATCCCAACGTATACTTCGGTGAAAACACCGTAACCTTCCTCTCCAGAAACGACTGGACCGGCACTTGGCCCACCGAGAGCGTAAAGCTCACTCTCATCGATAGCATGGTTAAAGAACTGACCGAAGGTCGTTGGGCAACCATGGGCGAGGACTATTTCGAAGTTCCCGCAGAATGGAAGAATATGCCTGTTCTTGATGCAAAGAACGGTCTTACCCTTTACGATATGTTCGAAATGGATGAAGACAACGACGGTATCAAGGCTGCAAAGGATTATGACGATCCCGCATGGGCAAAGCTTCTTGAAAACGTAACTCTTGATGAACTGATTGAAATGGGCGACTGCTTCCACTGGAGACACCCCGTTGTATCTGTAAACGCTCCCGGCTCCCGTGACGAAAATGGCCCTCAAGGTCTTACCGTTGCACTCTTCGGCGCAGGTCTTGGCGCACAAGCAACCGCGTTCACTTCCGAAGACGTTATGGCAGCTACTTTCAACCTTGATCTGATGTATCAAGTTGGCCTTATGATTGGTAATGACTGCATCGACGCAGGCGTTTCCTGCCTCTACGGTCCCGGCGCAAACACCCACCGTACTCCTTACGGCGGACGTAACTTCGAGTACTACTCCGAGGATGGCTTCCTCGCAGGCGAAATGGGTGGCATCGAAGTAAAGGGTATCCGTTCCAAGGGTATCGACGTTGTTATGAAGCACTTCGCACTCAACGATTGCGAACAAGACCGTCTTGGTCAAGCTGCATGGCTCACCGAGCAAGCTGCACGTGAAATCTACCTCAAGGCATTCCAAAAGGCTCTCGAAGAAAACGACGGTCTTGGCGGCGTTATGACCGCTTACACCCGTTGGGGTACCACATGGTCCGGTATGCACCAAGGTCTTATGACCGGTATTCTCCGTGGCGAATGGGGCAACAACGCAATGTCTATCACTGATAACATTCTTGTTACCTACTGCAACGGTGCAGACGCAGTTCTCGGCGGCGGCGTTACTTGCTTTGACGCTATGATGCCTTATGCAGTAAACGCTCTCAAGGCAGAAAAAGATGATCCCGTAGTTGTTAACGCAATGGTTGAGGCTATGCACCATAACCTTTACACCATCATCAACTCCGCAGCAATGAACGGCGTAGGTCCCAACACCATCGTCAAGGCTGTAACTCCCGGTATCATCAACACCATTACCTATGCAACCATTGTTCTCTTTGTTCTTACCGTTCTTGTCCTTATGCTCAAGCGCAAGATGAAGAAGAACAGAAAAAAGCAACAAGAGCAATACTACTACTATTACAACTAATTTCGATTGATCAAATAATTCTTAAACAAATTTAACAAGTCTCCCTGTCCGTGACATTCTACGCAATGGGGCAGGGAGATACTTGTGTCAAAAGGAGCTTTTATGAGAAAAGAGCAACTTATTAATGAAAATTGGCTGTTTCGCTATCATGACGGTACCGAAACGCAGGTGAATATTCCGCACACGTGGAACAATATCGACGGCCAAGACGGTGGTGACGATTATTATCGCGGCACTTGTGTTTATGAAAAAGATTTTACCACTCCCGCTTTAGCAGATGACGAAAGACTGTATCTTGAATTTGCAGGCGTAAACGCGTCGGCAAAGGTCATTCTCAACGGCAAAACCGTTGCCGAGCACGATGGCGGTTATTCCACATTCCGCGCTGATATCACCGATTACGTAATGGCAGAAAACCACATGGTAGTCGAAGTAGATAACTCCAAAAACGACCGCGTATATCCTCAAAAAGCTGATTTTACATTTTACGGTGGAATTTATCGTGATGTCAAACTCATTACGGTGAACCAATACCACTTTGATATGGATCATTTTGGCGGCAGAGGATTGGCGGTTTGTCCCGAAGCAGAGGTTGGCGGCG
>JAFYRH010000009.1 GCA_017559555.1 Clostridia bacterium | reverse complement strand
TAGGGCGGAGGCTTGCTCCCGCCGCAAGGCTTCCCCTTGAGGGGATGATCCGCCGTAGGCGGTGGTGAGGTGTTGCGGTGAATTTCATGACACCTCATCCGTCAGGCTACGCCTGCCACCTTCCCCTCAAGGGGAAGGCTTTTGAGTTCTCAAGCAACAACAATTATTTATATCTTTGAAAATGCTGGTACGAACAGGAGGTCTCTTTCTATGAGCATCGAAAAACAGACCATTTTTAAGGGTGTATGCACCGCTCTCATCACTCCCTTTTACAAAGGAGAAATCGACTACGAATCCCTACAAAGCCTCATTGAGCGGCAAATTGATGCAGGGGTTGGAGCCATTTTGGTGGCAGGCACCACCGGGGAAAGCCCCACTCTCTCGGTGCGTGAGCACGCCGATCTTGTGTCGTTTGCCGCGCGGCAAATCGGCGGACGTCTACCCCTTTTGGCGGGATGCGGTTCCAATTCGACCGCGCACGCCTGCGAGTTGGCAGAGGCGGTTGCAGAGAGCGGTGCCGATGCTCTTTTGGCAGTCACCCCTTATTACAACCGCACCAATGACCGCGGCATCGTGGCACACTATCACGCATTGGCGGATGCTACCGAAAAACCGCTCGTTTTGTATAACGTCCCTGCACGAACGGGGTTTTCGATGACCCTTTCTCACTACCGCGAGCTTGCCGAGCACCCTAACATTGTAGCGGCAAAAGAAGCTTCCCCCGACCTCTCTCTGCTTGCTTCCCTATGCGGGGAATGTTCTTCTAACCTCGACGTTTACACGGGCAACGACCAACACACGGTAGCCGCTATGCGACTGGGTGCTTTGGGCGTGATTTCGGTTTACTCCAACGTATTCCCTCGAAAAATGACAGAAATTTGTCGCCTTTGCGCCGCAGGAGATTGGAAGCTCGCCCATGCAAGACACAAGAAAGCTCTGCCCGGTATGCAAGCCTTGTTTTGGGAGACCAACCCCATTCCCGTAAAGCACGTTATGGCTACAATGGGACTCTGCCACGCGGAATACCGTCTGCCCCTCCTCTCCCCCGCAAGCGACACCGCTCGCCGCTTATCAGAGGTCTTTGGCTCGTAAATTTGTTTAGTTTTACTCACAAAAAAGTTCTTTTTGGCATTATTTTTTTGCAAAAAAGCCGTTGACAAATTGCATCTTCTGTATTATAATAATTGCATAGTAATGTGTTTTTTGCAAAATTAGCCCCCTGCGGCGATGCGAATTGCAGTATTTTAGCATTCATCTTGCAAAAAGCGCTCAAAAGGAGGAAAACCTATTATGAGCATTCAAAATGAATATTTGAAAAAAGTTTTGGCTGACGTTATCGCCCGTAACCCCGGCGAGAGCGAGTTCCATCAAACCGTTAGCGAGGTTCTCGAATCCCTCGAGCCCGTTGTGGAACAAAGCCCCATTTATATCGAGCGCGGCATCATTGATATGATGGTAGAACCCGAAAGAATCATCAAGTTCCGCGTTCCGTGGGTAGATGACTCCGGCAAGGTTCAAGTTAACCGCGGCTTCCGCGTTCAATTCAACAGCGCAATCGGTCCTTACAAGGGCGGACTTCGTTTCCATCCCTCTGTTAACGAGAGCATTATTAAGTTCCTCGGCTTTGAGCAAACCTTCAAGAACTCCCTGACAGGTCTGCCTATGGGCGGCGGTAAGGGCGGCTCAGACTTCGACCCTCAGGGCAAGTCCGATATGGAAGTTATGCGCTTCTGCCAGAGCTTTATGACCGAGCTTCAGAAGTACATCGGCGCTGATACCGACGTTCCTGCCGGTGACATCGGCGTAGGTGCACGTGAGGTTGGTTATCTCTTCGGCCAGTACAAGAGACTGCGCGATGAGTTCACCGGCGTTCTCACCGGTAAGGGTCTTCCCTACGGCGGTTCTTTGATCCGTCCCGAAGCAACCGGTTTCGGTGCTGTCTACTACACCGTTGAGTTGCTCAATCACTTCAAGGATGATATCAAGGGCAAAACCTTCGCAATCTCCGGCTTCGGCAACGTTGCTTGGGGCACTGTTAAGAAGGTTACCGAGTTGGGCGGTAAGGTTGTTACCATTTCCGGTCCCGACGGCTACGTATACGATCCCGATGGTATCAATACCGAGGAAAAAATCAATTACATGCTTGAGATGCGCGCATCTTGCCGCAACAGAGTTCAGGACTATGCTGACAAGTTTGGCGTAGAGTTCTTCCCCGGCCAGAAGCCTTGGGGCGTTAAGGCTGACATCCTGATGCCTTGCGCTACCCAGAATGAGGTCGACATGAAGGAAGCTGAGCAGATGGTTGCCAACGGCATCAAGTACTACGTTGAGGTTTCCAACATGCCCACCACCAACGAGGCGGTTGCTTATCTCAAGGCAAACGGCGTGATCGTAGCTCCCTCTAAGGCAGTTAACGCCGGCGGCGTTGCC
>JAFYRH010000092.1 GCA_017559555.1 Clostridia bacterium | reverse complement strand
TGCATTTTGCACACATCAGGGCTTATATTAAGAAATATGAAAGAAATCTTTTGCATTTTGGTAAGTTTGTTCTGCCGCCTCCTCGGGGGTGCAGTTCCAAAGCTGTGCGAGTGTGGAGAGCACAAAAGAGAGGTATCCGGAGTGGTTGAGCTTGCCGCGATTGGGGTGCGGAGCGAGGTAGGGCGCATCGGTTTCGATGAGCAAACGATCACGCGGAACGGCACTTGCCGCCTCTCGTACGCGTGCGGCATTGGTGAACGTAACCGTGCCCGAAAAAGAAATATACCAGCCGCGTTTGGTCAATTCGCGCGCCATTTCGGGGGAGCCGCTATAACTGTGAAACACGCCCTTGACGTTGGGGAAGTGCAGGATGGTTTCAAAGCAATCGCCGTGTGCTTCGCGGTCGTGGATGATGACGGGCAAGCCGAGACGTTCGGCAAGCTTCATTTGCTCGTTAAAAAAGAAGGCTTGCAAATCTTTGTTCATTGGAATTCTGCCGTTGTCGTAGGATTGCCAATGATAGTCGAGACCAATCTCGCCAAGGGCGACGATCTTGTTTTGCTTGCGTTGTTCGGCATTTTCGAGTAGAGTTGAAAGCTCAGAGAGTGCCGCTTCGGGGTCGGTGATAAAGTGGCAATCTTCGGGGTGAATGCCAACTGCGGCATACATTTTTACATAGCGTGATGCTTGTTCAATGACAGAATGTGCATTTTGGAGATTTGTGCCAACGTTGACGATAGCCGCGATTCCTTGGTTCTCGAACAAGTCGCAAAGAACGGCATCTGCGCCACCCTCAAGGGATTCAAATTTCTTGTCAAAATAATGAGCGTGTGTATCAAAAATGCATCCCATAGGGCAAAAATCTCCTTTCGTAGTCTTGCTTTTATTATACTCTTTTTGAGGAGAGTTGTCAAGGGAAAAGAAGTTTTTCGTAAAAGGTTGACGGAATGTTTTGCACAAGTTGTTAGAAGCGGGGCGTCGAGGACGTCGCCCCCTACAAAAGTTGCTTCTGCATCAATCGCGTGAATGCATTGATGATTTTTGTGAAAACGTAAAACGCGAAAGCTGTTTGATTTCTCGTAGGGGATGGCGCCCACGACATCCCACAATGAACGATTATATTTGAATAAAATCAAAAACATATTGACAAAACCGCCAAATCGTAGTATAATGAACCTGCCAAACTAATCGAATATTGCAATATAGGTATAACTTTCTTTATTGGGAGAGGTATATCCTTTTTCCGTATGAGTAAAGATAGAATTTGATAAAATGCAAATTCCAACTTTGCTTGTACGGTTATACCATTTTGCAATTCAAAGATTAGTTTGGCGACTATCGGAGTTTGCGTTTTTGTGCGCTTACTACGGTAGGCGCACTTTTTATTTTATTCATTTTAGGAGGGAAAGAAATGAAAAAAACACTAAAAATCGCAGCATTGTGCAGCATATTAACGCTCATTTTGCTTGCAACGGTTTCCTGCAACTTTAATTTTGGAAATCTTTTTGGCAAGCATAGTCACGCATTTG
>JAFYRH010000091.1 GCA_017559555.1 Clostridia bacterium | reverse complement strand
TCGCGTAGCCGTTTTGGGTGGCGGCGGAGCAGGTGAATCGGGTGCAGCGGCAGCCGCAGGAGCAGATACCTATCTTACGGGAGACTTGCGCCACGATCAACTCACCGAAGCTCCCGAGCGCGGAATGAATCTTGTGCAAGGCGGTCATTTCTTTACCGAAAATCTCGTTTGCGACCGCATCCGCGAGCTGCTTCTCGAAGCAGACGCAACTCTCACGGTTGACATTGTCAACAGTTACCCTGCAGAATTTGTTTGATATTGGGGAGATATAGATATGACATACGTAATTTCGGATATCAACGGCAATTACCAAAAATTCAAGGAGTTGATGGATAACGTACTCATCAACGATAGCGATACACTTTATATTCTTGGTGACACCGTCGATTTTGGCGACGAACCTATGGAACTGATTGAAGACATCAGTATGCGTTCCAACGTCTACGCAGTAGCGGGCGCGCGCGACTACCTTGCCGCACGTATGCTTTACGGCTTTGATAAAATGCTCAAGGGCGGAGGCACACCCGATGCAAGCTATATTTCCGAGATGACCGAGTGGGTCGCAAATGGCGGACAAACCACACTCGACGGTTTCCGCGCACTCGATGCAGATGCACGTGAGGGCGTACTTGATTATCTGACAGAAATGACCCTTTACGAAGAAGCAAACGTCAAGGGCAAAACCTATATTCTCATGAGTCGCGGCATTGCCAATTACGATGCTGATACCGACTTGGAAGACTACGAACCCGAGGACTTCTTCGCGGATGATGCCGAGGCTCCCCAAATTGAGGATGCCATCGTGGTTGTTGGCGGTGAAGTAACCAAGAGCGGCAAAATCGAGAGAGACGGCAACGTCATTCGCATCAACTGCGGTGCAAAGCTTGCTTGTCTGTGTCTTGAAAACGGCAAGGAGTTCTACGTCTGATGCAAAAGAACGATATTTTGCGTGTCCGCATAGAGGAGATCAACAATCTCGGCTTTGGTGTAGCGCACGCAGAAGAGAAGAACGGAGCGCGCGGCAAGGTAATGTTTGTGCGCGATGCCGTTACGGGTGACCTCTTGGATGCGCGCATCATCAAGGTCAACAAAAGTTATCTCATTGCAAAAATTGAGAAGATGATAGAGCCTTCTGCGCTTCGCGCAACTGAGGGAGTTTGCACTGCCGCGGGATGCGGTGGATGTGTCTATCAACACATTACATACGAGCACGAAGCAAACATCAAGCGCGACTACGTTGAAAATGCTTTCCGCAAGGCGGGGCTTTCCGACGTTCGCGTAGGCGAGCTTCGTCACACGGGGGAATTGACACGCTACCGCAACAAGGCGCAATATCCCGTAGCCAATACAAAGTTGGGAATGCAGGCAGGCTTTTTCGCCACGGGAACACACCGCATTGTTCCCGCAAACGATTGCGCCCTGCAGCCTGCCATCTTTGGCGAAATTGTTGCATTCGTTTGTGATTTCTGCAATCAAAACGACATTCGCGCTTACGAGGAAGAAACCGGCAAAGGCGACTTGCGTCACATCTATTTGCGTACGGGAGCCGAAACGGGCGAGGTGATGGTTT
>JAFYRH010000090.1 GCA_017559555.1 Clostridia bacterium | reverse complement strand
TCAATCGCGATGCGGCAGTCGAGCCCATCTTCCCCAAAACTGCCGAGAGCCGTCAGGTTCGCCGTGTTCCCAAGGCAGACCGTAATTTTGATCTCAAAAACATCTTTATTGATTTGGAAGACAGCGATGCGCGCCTAACACAAAAGCACGCGCCTGTTCCCCCTGAAGTACCGATCGCCCCCGCTCAAAAAGCGCCCGCAACCGCTCGTCCTGCCGGAACGACTCCTGCGGCAAAGCCTGCAACCTCTGCAACGGCACAAACCGCAAGACCCTCTACCCCCGGTACTAAACCTGCCGCTGCAAGACCGGTAGCCCCCGGCGGTGCAAAGCCTGCTCCTGCAACCGCAACCACAGCAAAGCCTGCCGCTCCCAAAGCAGTGCCGGCACAAAAGCCCACAGGTACTCCCCCCTCTATTTCTGCTATTAAGCAACCCTCTCAAAAAATTGAACAACCCAAAGACTTTGGCTTGACCAGCGAAGAATTTGAACGTTTGGAAGCGCAACGGGATGTTCTGCCTCGCGCAGGCGCTCCCGCCAAGAAAGCAGCTCCTGCTACAGCAGGAGAGAAAAAGGCAACTCCTGCCGAAAAAACTGCAGCAAAACCTGCAGCGGCAAAAACAGAAAAACCTGCAAAACCCAAGCGTTACGTATTCCCTCCCGTTTCTTACCTGCAACCGGGTGAACCGATGTCGGAAGAAAACCTTGCAGAACTCAACGAGAGCAGCGAAGCATTGGCAAACACCCTGCGCAGCTTCCACGTAAACATTCTCGGCGAACCTAGACATGCATGCGGTCCTACCGTTACACGTTATGAGGTTACACCTGCCGCAGGTGTTCGTGTTCGTACCATCACCAACCTTGCCGACGATATCGCTCTTGCCCTTCGTTCCTCGGGCGGTGTTCGTATTGAAGCGCCCATTCCCGGCACCAACTCTGTTGGTATTGAAATTCCTAACAAAACACGCTCCACCATTTATTTGCGCGAGCTGATCGAATCCAAAGCATTTACCTCCTCGCAAAGCAAGCTGACCGCTTGTCTCGGCTCGGGCATTGCGGGCGAGCCCCTCATCTTTGATATTGCCAAAATGCCTCACCTTTTGATTGCCGGTACCACCGGTAGCGGTAAGTCGGTTTGTATCAACTGTATCGTTATGAGTTTGCTTTACAAGGCAACCCCCGAAGACGTCAGACTGATTATGATCGACCCCAAAAAGGTTGAATTCAGCATTTACAAGAACATTCCTCACCTGATGGCTCCCGTTGTAACAACGCCCAAGGATGCCGCAGGCGCCCTGCAGGCAGCTGTTGAAGAAATGGAACGTCGCTTTGAAATGTTTGAAAAGGTTAGCGTACGTGACCTCAAGGGCTATAACACAGTTACCAAAAATGACCCCGATATGCCTCACCTGCCAAACATCGTCATTATTATTGACGAGTTGGCAGACTTGATGATGACCGCCCGTGATGAGGTTGAGACCGCAATTTGCCGTATCGCGCAAAAGGCACGTGCCGCAGGTATGCACCTTATCATTGGTACTCAACGTCCCTCTGCTGACGTTGTTACCGGTCTTATCAAATCCAACGTTCCTTCCCGTATCGCGTTCGCGGTTAAATCGCAGGTTGACTCGCGCGTTATTCTCGACCACATCGGTGCAGAATCTCTTACCGGTCGCGGTGATATGCTCTTTGTTCCCATCGGTTCGATGCGTGACACACGTGTTCAAGGTGCATTTGTTGACGACAAAGAAGTTGAACGCATTTGCGAGTTCATCCGCGCAACCAACGGCACGGCTGAATACGATGAAAAGTTCATTGCCAAACTCAAAGAGCTTGCCGCTCAATGCGGTAATAAGGGTCGCACCGGTGGCGATATCGTTCCCTCCGCAGGAGAAGATGGCGACAAGGGCGCCGACAGCAAGTATGCCGATGCCGTTCGTATTGCCATTGAGGAAAAACGCATTTCCACCTCCCTCTTGCAACGCAAATTGGAAATCGGCTACAGCCGTGCGGCAAAGCTGATTGACCGTATGCAGTCCGAGGGATACGTATCTCCTCCCGACGGTTCCAAGCCGCGTACCATTCTCATTACTGCCGAAGAATATATGGAAAAATTTGTAGACAATCCGCAAGGCGGCAATGAAGAAGCATAATGCAATTTCACATTCGGGGACTGACACAATCAGTCCCCGCCTTACATTGGTTTATCTCCGCTACACTGATAGAAAGGGGGTTATACATGAAAAAAATCAAGTACCGTAGCAAATTTGAATTGTTGTTTGGCAACAGACTTGTAACAACGCTCTTGCTGTTGTTGCAATTTGCTTTGCTTGTTTTTCTTATTGCATTTGGCAGCCGATTGCTTTGGTTGAAAATTGCATTAACGGTTTTCAGCATTGTAACTTGCCTGCATCTGATAACACAAACAAACAAGCACGCCTTTAAAATTCCATGGATGATTTTGGTCCTGCTCTTTCCCGTGTTTGGCGGTGTGATATATTGGGTACTGCATTTGCAAACCGTTTCCACAAAACTTCGCAAATCCTTGCAAACGGCTATACAACAGCAACACGAGGATTTTAAAGCTTTGTGCGACGCTCAAAAAGATGCGCCCGATTCTTTGCGCGATCAAACCTTTTTATCTTTTATGCGCAACTCCGCTACTCTTCCGCTTTACCAAAACACAGACGTGCGTTATTATCCCGACGCCTCGCCCATGCTTGGCGATATGCTGGAAGACCTAAAAAGTGCAAAACGATTTATCTTTATGGAGTACTACATTATTGAAGAAGGTCTTATGTGGAACTCCATTTTGGAAGTTTTGCGCGAACGCGTTGCCGCAGGCGTTGACGTGCGTGTTATGTATGATGACTTTGGTTCTCTCAATTGCTTGCCCTATCATTATCAAAAAACGTTGCATTCTTTTGGCATCAAGTGCCAAGTGTTTAATCGTTTTTCGCCCCGTTTAACCTGCTTTCACAACAATCGCGACCACCGCAAAATTACTGTGATTGACGGCGAAGTCGCTTACACCGGTGGCGTCAATTTGGCGGATGAATATATCAATGAAAAGAAGCTTTTCGGTCATTGGCGCGATACCGCCGTTCGTACAGAAGGGGATGCCGCCCAAAGCTTTACTTTGATGTTTTTGCAAATGTGGGGCTTGCTTTCCCAAACATCGGAGCCGTTATCTGATTTTCTCACCGAATCTACCCACTCGGTTTCCTCAACGGGGTGGATTCAGCCCTATACCGATAATCCCTTGGATAACGTTCACGTAGGCGAACGCATCTTTTTGCACGCCCTCAATCGCACACAAAAAAGAATTTGCATTACAACTCCCTACCTAATGGTAGGCGATGAAATCATTTCTGCCCTAAAGGGCTCTGCCCAAAGCGGTGTTGAGGTGTGCATCATTACCCCCGGAATTCCCGATAAAAAACTGATTTATCTCACAACACACTCCTATTACCGTGAGCTTTTGGAAGCAGGGGTAAAGATTTATGAGTACACCCCGGGATTCATCCACTCCAAAACCATTCTTTCGGACGATGATTTTTGCGTTGTTGGAACCTCGAATATGGACTACCGCAGTTTTTACGTTAATTTTGAGTGCGGTGCGTGCTTTTACAATTCCCCCATTTCTGCAGACCTAAAAAAGGATATGCAAGAAATCATTTCCCTCTCGCGCGAGGTCAGTGTAGAGGATTGCAAAGTAAACTTTTTGACAAAAATTGTGCAGGACGCTTGCCGTGTGTTTGCACTCGTTATGTAACAAAAAAGACAGAGATTTTTCGTCTCTGTCTTTCTTTTATAACTCTTCTTTTGCTACGTACAAGTTGATATCCCACGCAGGAATACCGCGCATACGGTGCAAATAAAATCCCTTGTAATGGGGCGCGATTTTTTGGATGTGCAACGGGAGTGCAAACAGATCCTCACTGCGGTGATAAAGGGAAACGAGCAAGGTCGGCGCGTGCTCGGCAAGTGTCTTGCAGGAACCGTCAAGCGCCTCCATCTCCGAGCCTTCTACGTCGTATTTGATGTAATCGACACGTGCGCCGTCAAGGACGCTATCAAGAGGCAATGCTTTGACCTCTGCCACCTTGAGGGGTCTATCGGCAAGCGTTTGCGAACGGTTCTTTTCAAAGGATGCGTTGCGGTTTCCGCTCTTGTCGAAAAAGAGGATGGTTTCCTCATTCCACGCGCCTGCGTTAACGGGAATTACGCGAGCACGCATTTCGCCCTCTGCATACGCTTCAAGCTTTTTGTAGTTGCGTCCGTCGGGTTCCATCGCCCAAATCGTATGGATATTTTCTCCTTTTGCGAGCAATTGGCGAACGGTATCGCCGTTATACGCGCCCAAATCGGCGGCGGCACGGATGGTTTCGGGGTGAACAATCCCCTGCCAAATTTCATCCTCGTCACTCTCGGAATCAAGCAAAAAACCTATGTCACCCGAGAGTTTGTAGGAAAGGATATTATCAAAAATGCGGCGCGATTCTTCATCGGAAAGAAGATTACGAACAGCCAAAAATTCCTCAATATGCTCCTCGTAAAAGGTGCGTGTAAAGAGCGTGTCGCCAAACGCGGGAACGTCGGGAGCATACAGCTCGGCTTCTTGGCGAATGCGCAAAACGTTCTCCAAGACCTCGGGACGGGACGTGCCAAACGAAAGCAGAACAATTACGTTCTCGGCACCGAATTCGGCTTTGACATCGCTCCAAGTGCGCACGGGCATGCCGTGAAAAAGATTGCCACGAGCAAAACCGTCGCTTGCAAAAACGCCACCCACGGGAATGCCGCGCTCGGCAAGTACCGAAAGGATCTTATCCGCCCCGTTGCCCATTCCGTAAAGAACAACAGTCTTTTGGCTCTCTTTTAAATATTCCCACAAATCGTGTGTAACGGTTGGCAACATCGGCTCTCCCCCCCTTTCGTTTTGTCTGTATATATTATAGCACATTTTGTGAGGATGTCAAGGAAAGAAACACAAAAAGCCGCCCAAAAAGGCGACTTTATTGCTCAATCTCTAAATCTTCCGAATAGAAAATTTCATCATCTAAAAATTCAACAAGAGACATTCGAAAGCCCTTTGCCAACATCATTACGGTGCTCAACGTAACTGTTTTATTTCGTCCGTTCATTATGCACTGCATACTTCCGTGTTGAATTCCGGATTCTTGTTCCAAACGATATTGCGACATGTCTTTTTCTTGCAAAAGTTTTGAAATTCGATTTGCAACAGCATCGTTCACAGTCACGAAAACACCTCCCCTTGTTTAAAATCACTCTGTAGTTTCACCTACATATATATTGTATCAGTAAACCTCGAAAATTATAAGAAGGTATACCTACATATTGTGTTGATTTTTTGATTTCAGTATGTTATAATATGTAGGTAAACCTACATATTGAGGTGTTTTATATGGTCATTTCTTTTTTTGGTCACTCTAATTTTATTAAAACAGAAGCCTATAAAGAAAAAATACTTTCGCTTTTGGAAGAAAAAGTTGGGGATGCCCCTGCCGATTTTTATTTAGGTGGATACGGAGATTTTGATTGTTTTGCTTTTGAGTGCTGTAAAAAATACAAAAGTAAACATCCTTCCGCTTCTCTGATATTTGTTACCCCCTACATAACAGTAGAATATCAAAAACATCATTTGAACCATCAAAAAGAAAGGTATGATAGCATTGTCTATCCCGAAATTGAAAACAAGCCTATAAAATTCGCTATTATATATCGTAACAGATGGATGGTTGAGCGAGCAGATTTTATCGTTTGTTACATAGATCACGAGTGGGGCGGTGCATTCAAAGCCTACCAATATGCAAAACAGAAAAAGAAACAGATTTTCAACATTTTCGATGAGGATATCTATATATCAAAAACATAAAACCCCATTGACTTTTCCCTCGTTTGGGTGTATACTGTTTGTATCTTACTGAAAGGATGATTGATCATGTCTGATTGCATTTTTTGTAAAATAATCGCAGGAGATATCCCCTCCTCCAAGGTTTTTGAAGATGAATACGTTTACGCGTTCCGCGATATCGCGCCTATGGCGCCCGTTCACATCTTGGTTGTTCCCAAGGAGCATATTGCTTCTACCGACGGCATCAATGCCGAAAACAGCGTTTACGTTGCTCGCATTTTTGAAGCGATCCCTCAAATTGCCGCTGCTGAAGAACTTTCCAACGGCTATCGCGTAATCACTAACTGCGGTGAGGACGGTTGCCAATCGGTTAAGCATTTGCACTTCCACATTCTCGGTGGAAAACAGCTTCTCGAAAATATGGGTTGATGAATAAGTAGATTTCGGCGTTTGTCCAAAAGGACAAAC
>JAFYRH010000089.1 GCA_017559555.1 Clostridia bacterium | reverse complement strand
TATGAGATCATTGTGGACGTGGCGGGCTTTAAGTGGATGATCCAGACCACCGACTTTGTGGCAGAGGGTGAGACCATTGGACTTTCGATCGATCCCGATGCGATCCATATCATGAAAAAATCCGAATTCTCGGGTATGTTTGGTGACTATTCCTCTTTCAGCGACGAGCTGGATAAGCTTTCTGATGCCACGGAGGAAATAGACGGAGAATGAAAAAAAGATCCTTTTTTGAACATATAGCAACCACGCCGTATGTTTTTTGGGCTTCGATTTTCATCATCGGCCCCTTGCTTGTGGTTCTGTATTTTGCGTTTACGGATCAAGAAGGGAAGTTCACATTCGATAATATTCTCTCTCTTTCTTCCTATTCGCATACCTTTATTATGTCCTTGGGTTTTGCGCTCATTGCAACGGTTATCTGCTTGTTGATTGGCTATCCGTTGGCATATTGCATGTCAAGAATGTCCGAAAGAGCGCGCGGCGTTCTTACGGTTCTTTTGATGCTTCCTATGTGGATCAGCCTTTTGATTCGTACATACTCTTTGATGGCTCTCTTGGATAACGGTGGACTTGTAAGCGGTCTTTTGACATCGCTCGGATTTGAAAAGTTGACCTTTATCGGTACCGAAGGTGCTGTTATTTTGGGTATGATTTACGACTTTTTGCCCTACATGGTTTTGCCGATTTTTACTTCAATGAACAAACTTGATGTTCGTTACCTTGAGGCAGCGGCTGACCTGGGCTGTAATAGCCGCAAAACACTTTGGCGTGTTATTTTGCCTTTGACGATGCCCGGTGTCGTTTCCGGTGTAACAATGGTATTTGTACCGTCCATCAGTACCTTCTACATATCTCAAAAGCTGGGCGGCGGTGTATTTGACCTCTTGGGCGATACCATTGAACGCCAATTCCAAAATGCAGTTACTTATCACACCGGTGCGGCGATCTCGCTGGTTATGATGGTGCTGATTTTGATCTCCCTTGCCATTATGAATAAGTTTTCGGACAGAGGGGAGGATATCATTATATGAAATTTCTCTCTAAGTTCTACATAGGTTTGATCTTTTTGATCCTTTATGCGCCTATTTTGGTCGTTATTTTGTTTTCGTTCAACGAGTCCGGAAATTTGAGTTATTTCAGCACTTTTACGCTTTATTGGTACGAGGAACTCTTTGCTGATGAAGAAGCTTTAGATGCTTTGAAAAATTCGCTTATTTTGGCCGTCAGCTCCTCTCTAATTGCCACAACAATCGGTACTTTGGCGGCATTTGGTATTTCCCGTGCAAAGAACCGTTATTACCGTCAAACATTGGAATCTGTTGCGAATATCCCGATGATGAATCCCGATATTGTAACCGGTGTTTCGATGATGCTTTTGTTTGTTGGCGTAGGCGCGGCAATTAAAGCAGGGGACACCCTTGGCTTTGGCACGATGCTGATCGCGCACACCACCTTCAACCTGCCCTACGTTATTTTGCAGGTACTTCCTAAGTTCCGCCAAATGGACAAGAACTTGACCGAGGCGGCGCTTGACCTTGGTTGCACACCTATGCAAACCTTTTTCAAGGTAGAATTACCCTCTATTATGCCGGGTGTTGTTTCCGGTTTGATGATGAGCTTCACACTTTCGCTGGATGACTTTGTTATCAGCCACTTTGTAAGCTCTCCCGATTTCAAAACGCTTCCTCTTTACATCTATACACAAACTGCACATGAGGTTAAATTCAGCATGTATGCGCTTTGTACCATTATGATCAT
>JAFYRH010000088.1 GCA_017559555.1 Clostridia bacterium | reverse complement strand
TTTCAAGGATGTACCAACCTTTTGCAGGTGATCTTCCCCTCCGGCTTGCGCCAAATCGGTGACCAAGCCTTTGAGGGGTGTTCCTCTATGACTGCATTGCTCCTGCCCCGTTCGGTCACATCTCTTGGCAACGCCTGCTTTAAAGGCTGTAGTGCACTCCGTCACGTAGTTCTCCCCGCATCTATCGAGTACATTGGCAGTTATGCCTTTTGCGATTGCGAAAGCCTTGAAGAATTGACCTTGCCCGAGGGGATTTCCGAGCTGCACCGTTGCACGTTCTTCAATTGCCGTTCTCTAAAATCCATTAGCATTCCCGAAAGCGTACGCACGCTCGATCGCTATATTTTTGCGCGTTGTTCCGCTCTGCGCGAGGTAGAACTCGGAGACCAAATCGTGTATGTGGGCATTGGCGCGTTCAGTGATTGTTATTCCCTCTCGCGTGTGCATATGCCAAACGCCATTCGCGCAGTAAACGACTATACCTTTTCGTGTTGTTCAAACCTTGAAGCCATTGAATTGCCCGAGCACATCAATTATATCGGCAATGCCGCTTTCTGTCATTGTAAAAAGCTGAAAGAAATACAACTTTCCCCTGACGTGAAGCGTATCGGTCACTCGGCGTTTATGGGTTGCATCTCCCTTGAAGAAATCACCGTTCCCTCAGAGGTGCAGGACATTGCACCCTCTTGCTTTGCCTATTGCGGCTCTTTGGAGAAGGTAACCATCGAGGCTCCGCTTAAGGAATTGGAAGAAAGAATGTTCTCTCATTGCTTTGCGCTCAAGCAAGTAAAATTGCCTCAAACGATGGTGAAAATTGAAGCTGAAGCCTTTGCCAAGTGCACATCCTTGACCGTAATAGAACTCTCTCCCACACTCAAAATCATTGAGGAAAGAGCTTTTTGGGGTTGTCTTGCACTCGCAGAAATCAGCTTCCCCGCATCCCTCAAGGTTGTCGGTCGCGAGGTGTTTAAGGATTGTCTTTCTCTTGAAACCGTCATCTTTTCCAATTCTCGCGTCAGACTCAAATCCGGTGTTTTCAGCGGTTGCGATGCACTCGAAACAGTCGTTCTGCCGGATAGTACCTTTGTTACCCTTGCAAAGCGCAGCTTAAAGTGGGGAATCCCCTCGGCAACGCGTCTTGTAAACCATAAGGAGCTCGCCGCCGCGCAAGCGCTGATGCAAAAAGCACTTGAAACTCCCATTGAAGAAAAAGAAGAAACCGAAGCTCCTGCCGAAGCAGAAGAAAACGGTTCTGTTCAAGAATAAGATACAACAAGCCAACGGGTTTCCGTTGGCTTGTTGCTTTTGATAAGGAGGGTGTCGTTTCTTTTCGGGATGTCGAGGGCGCCATCCCCTACCGGTTGAAATGAAGCGCACGGAAATCCGTTTGCTTTCAGGGGGTAGAGGGTCTTGCTATTATAAAATTCACTGCCAAACAAAAAAGGGGCTGTCTCAATTTGATGCAGAAGGCGTGATCGGCCTATCGTCGCCGTACAAAGGTACGGCAGAGAGGTCGAGCGCGACTAAAAAGCCACATAAAAAACGAAGAAATCCGTCGATTTTTTTCTCGACGGATTTCAACATTCATAACAAATTGCTAAAAGTTTATTGTAATTTGGGTTGTCTTATTCGCGTGGCTTTTGTTCTGCGCTAAGTGAGACAGCCCCTTTCCTTTTTATTCCCTTTTATTTCGTGTTCAAAACAGATTTTACGCTATTGTTTCCCTCTTCAAAGGTTACATTTCCACTTGCGGTAACTTCGGTAACGGCATTGCAATGACGGAAAGCTTGTGCGCCAACGCTTGTAACGCCTCCGAGATTGATTTTGGCAAGAGAAATACAACCTGCAAAGCAGGATGTGGGAAGAGATTTCAAAGAAGCAGGCAGTGCGATTTCTGCAAGAGAATCGCAGTTATAGAATGCGTTGATGCCGATTTGGGTCAATCCTTGACCAAAGGAAATCGTTGTGAGTGCATCACAGTTTGCAAACGCAAGCTCGCGAATCGTCGTTACAGTATCGGGCAGTTGAATGCGCCACAAGCTTGTGCAACCGTAAAAGGCACGCACGCCAATGCTTGTCAAGCCCTCGGGGAGATTGACCTCTTTGAGAGATTCGCATTCGAAGAACGCATAATTGCCAAGTGTTTGGAAACTTTGGGTCAACGTAACACGCGCAAGATTGGATGGATAAAATCCTTTTGCAAAATCGGGTTGTGCCGCACCAAATAGATAACCGAGATAGGCATTTTCTGTGCGCGAGCCGCCGACAAAGGGCAAGGTCATGGAACGAATGGACTTGCAGCCCTCAAATGCGCCAAAGCCAACCGCTTCCAAAGCATTGGAAAGCGTAACGATTTGCAATGCAGAACAATCCATCAAGGCGCGGTCACCAAAGGTGACGATTTGGTCAAGCCCTGTAATTTGTTTGAGAGATGCACAGTTATAAAGTGCGAATTTTTCAATTACCGTTGTTTTTTCGGGGAGAGCAAGACAAATCAAATCGTTACAATCAAACAAAGAATATGCCGGCAGGCTTTCCCAATCCCCCACAATGTGTAGGCAGGTTAAGGTTGCGGGAATATCGCGTGCGTTATCCTCGTGTCGAGTTGCTCCAAACAGATAACCGAGATATTGCTTGCTTTCTTTGTTTGCTCCCATCAAAGGCGTTCTCAAGGTGTGCAACGTTTCACATCCTGCAAGAATGCCCGTGCCAATGGTTGTGACACTTTCGGGAATAATGAGCGTTTCAAGCCGCAACTGCGGTGCTCTTTCCTCTGTGTTCTCGTCGGTATTTTCGGGGAGTTCTTCTTCAACCACAGCAAATGCACCATCCGCAATTGCGGTTACGGGAAGTCCGTCGATTTG
>JAFYRH010000087.1 GCA_017559555.1 Clostridia bacterium | reverse complement strand
TGACGAATGGGATGCACATTGGTCGAAGCCTGCAACGATTGCAAGAAATGCGACGGAACTTGCAGAAATACTGCGAATCTTTTGGAAAAATTTAAAATAATATAAAAATTTTGCAGAAAAACATCAAAAATCTTGCAAAAACCTATTGCAATTTGCTGTGAAGTGTGATATACTATAGCAGATGAAAAAAAGTATTGGAGACGAATGATGAAATTCTCACAAATGAGTCGCGCCGAACAATTGGCGCTTCTGCAAGAACTTAGAAAAAAATACGAAAACGAAAAGGCAAAAGGCCTTTCCCTTGACCTCTCTCGCGGCAAGCCGAGCTCCGATCAGCTCGACCTGATGAACGACTTGTTCGATAGCATGGATTCGAGTGTAAACTATTACACCGAGGATGGCTTTGACTGCCGCAACTACGGTCTTTTGACCGGTATTCCCGAGGCAAAACGTTTGTTTTCGGATTTGTTGAATATTCCCGAGGAAAACCTCATTGTTGCAGGGAACTCCTCTCTTAATTTGATGTATGATACCGTGGCACGCGCAATGCTTTATGGCGTATGCGACAGTGACCGTCCTTGGTGCCGTGAGGAAGAGATCAAATTCCTCTGTCCCTCTCCCGGCTATGACCGTCACTTTGGTATTTGCGAGTCTCTCGGTATCAAAATGATCGCAGTGGATATGACTCCCACGGGTCCCGATATGGATACGGTCGAGGCTCTCGTTGCCGCAGATGCTTCCATTAAGGGCATTTGGTGTATTCCCAAGTATTCCAACCCCGATGGCATTACCTATTCCGACGAGACCGTTGAGCGCTTGGCATCTATGAAGACCGCGGCAAAGGATTTCCGCATCTTTTGGGATAACGCCTATGCGGTGCACGATCTCTATCCCGACCGTCACGACACGTTGGCTGACATTTTTGAAGTGTCAAAGGCGGCAGGCAACCCCAACCGCCCCCTCTTCTTTGCATCCACCTCTAAAATCACCTTCCCGGGTGCAGGTGTGGCTGTAATGGCGGCATCAAGCGAAAACCTGAAGCAAATTTTGCCCATTCTTGCGGCGCAAACCATCGGCTTTGATAAGCTCAATCAGCTTCGCCACGTGCGTTATTTCCAAAATGCCGAAAACATTCATATCCACATGCAAAAATTGGCAGAGAAGCTGCGCCCCAAGTTTGATCTCACACACGAGATTTTGGAGCGTGATCTTGTCCCTGCAGGCATCGCGCATTGGACGCGCCCTCTGGGTGGATATTTTATCAGCTTGTTTGTTCTTCCCGGAACGGCAAAGCGCACTTGGGCACTCTGCAAAGAGGCAGGTGTCACTATGACAAACGTCGGTGCGACCTATCCCTATCGCCTCGACCCCAAAGATAGCAATATTCGCATTGCTCCTACCTATCCCAGTATTGAGAACTTGGAAGAGGCTATGTGCATCCTCACATTGTGTGCACGCATTGCAGCCCTCGAACAACTCACCCAAGAGGCAGAAGCATAAAACAAAGCGGATCGCACTCCCAAAGGGGTTTTGCGGTCCGCATTTTTTTGAGAAAGGAGTTCCGTTATGACGCAGGCATCTCGCAACCCGTACCCCAATAGCGATAGCAACAAACGCTATTACACCTACGATTATTATCTGCGCCATACCCTTGGTGCAAAATGTGCAAAGCTTCCGCTTGATATCGGGCTTACTTGCCCCAACATCGATGGAAAATGCGCCACGGGCGGATGCATTTATTGCTCGGGGCGGGGCAGCGGTGATTTTGCCCTCGAAGCCACCCTTTCGGTAACGGAACAAATCGGGAAGCAAAAAGAAAACTATGCCCACAAGTGGGATGTTAAAAACTGCATTGCGTACTTTCAAGCGCACACCAACACTTATGCTCCTCTTGCGTTTTTAAAAGAAAAATTTGAAGAAGCACTCGCGCAAGAGGGAATTGTTGGCATCAATATCGCCACGCGTGCCGATTGCTTGGAAGATGACGTTGTGGAGTACCTCGCCACACTTGCCGAGCGCACCACGCTGACGGTGGAGCTCGGACTCCAAACCTCAAATGATGAAAGCGCCGCGCGTATCAATCGAGGACACAATTTTGAAACCTTCTCGAGCGGCTTTGCAAAACTGCGAGCGGCAAGCTCCAAGATCGGTATTTGTGTGCATATCATTTTGGGACTTCCCAAAGAGGATGACCAAACGATGATGCAAACCGTGCGCGACGTAGCAGAGCTGCACCCTGACCAAGTCAAAATACACCTCTTGCACGTTATCAAACATACGCGCTTGGCAGAGATGTATGAGAGCGGTGAATACACGCCACTCGAAAGAGAACACTACATCAGCCTTGTGGCAGATGCCATTGAGCTCTTGCCCCCTGACGTCGTCATCGCACGACTCACGGGTGATGGCATGGCAGACGATCTGCTCGCGCCTCTTTGGAGTCGCAAAAAAACAACGGTCATCAACGATATCGATAAACTCCTCTTTGCAAGAGATTCTTGGCAGGGAAAATTTTTCGATAGACAAAAATGAATTTGTAAACATTTTTGTTTTTTTGCAAAAAAAGGCGCGAAGCGAAGAACTCAAAAGCCTTCCCCTTGAGGGGAAGGTGGCGAGTATTACGAGCCGGATGAGGTGTAAATATCAAAGATAAGTTAGAACACGAGTATTCCAAACGGACGCGTTGCGTCCTACACCTCATCACCCGTGTTCCACGGGAGCTTCCCCTCAAGGGGAAGCCTTTTTTTAGTAGCCGTGTAATAATTGTTGAATTTTATCTTGTCTTGGTAGCAAATCAAATTTTATATTTTGAAATGAATTTGTAAACATTTTTGTTTTTTTGCAAAATCGGCGCGAAAGCGTGGTATAATAAAGGCATCTCAAACAAGGAGACATTTGTATGAAAACCTTTGCAAAAATAAAACAATGGCTTACGGGTGGTTGTATTTGGTATGCCATCATTTCCCTTGTGTTCTTAATGATTGATTTGATCATTTCCGAAAGAAATGCAACACACGTTGTTTCGGCTACATCCTTTTTGTTTATGTTCCCCTTTGGACTTGCTATGTCCGGGGCAGGGATGCTCTACCGTAGCAATCTGCCGCGTTGGTCGCGCATTTTGTCGCACTACCTCATCTCGATTATATCCTTCCTACTCTTTATGCTTCTGCCGGCAGGCAGTCTGTCCTCGGGTGTTTACGTGCTACTCATGCTCGTTCTCCTCACCGTTATTTATTGGATTCTTTTCGCAATCGTACATATCTTCCAAGTTCGTTGGAAACGCGTTATGGAAGAGGATTGATGCAAAGGAAGGCTCCCTTATGAAAACTTGGTTCAAATTGTTTACTGTTTGTTTGCTTATTGGTGTGCTGATAGTACCGACCCAAGCCGAATGTGGGGAGCCTTTCGTTTTATCTCAAAACGAGAAAGACGCCCTTTCGGGCGTCTATTTTTTTGGTGAATCGACCACGGCACATCTCTCCCGTGTGGGTGGCGTTTTCGATAGTGCCGAGAACCGCAGCAAGGTCTTGCGCGATGAGAGCGGTACGCGATATTTGGATATGCGCATTTTGTCCTCTCCCGTTTTCTATGAGGGGGAGAAGATTGCCTTTATCGAGGCGGTGGAAAGAGCC
>JAFYRH010000086.1 GCA_017559555.1 Clostridia bacterium | reverse complement strand
GTTTTATCATAGGGCAGTTCCAAAACATCGGCAACTGCCATGAGATATTCAATGGGAGTCAATTCGTCGTCGGGGAGCAGGTCGGCACTCAAAAAGCCAACACTGCGGCGAACTTGTTTTGCTTCGCGATGAAGGTCAAAACCGCCTGCCAAAACGGAGCCACTTGAGGGAGTACGCGCACCCGACATCAGGGCGAGCAAACAAACGGCATCCTCATAGCAGGGCGAAAAAACGCCATACGTCTTGCCGTTAGGCAAACGAAAGCTGACGTCTGTAACACGACCCGCCAAAAAGGAGCCCGAAATAGATTTCAATTCTATCAATGTCACATCCTCCAATCAAGAAAGAAGTTATCCCTTATATATTACACCTTTTTTGTGTCTTGCATTTGACTGCATTATGACTTTTTTATGACCGAAACAGAAAAAGCCTCTCGTCAAGAAAATTGCTTTTTTTGTTAAAAATCGCGTTTTGGGGTATTTGCGAACGGGGAATGTGCGGGATCCGGTTTCTAATCTGCTTCCACTATGGGAGAACAAATTATATTTTTGAATTGATTTTTCGCAATTTGTTTTGTTAGATAATTCTTTTTGTATTAAAAAAATTGACTTTCTGGAAATTGTATGGTACAATAAGAACAATATGATGAGAACATTTGATCGTGAAGAATGATTGTATGGAAAAGCAATCGCTTTTGAGGTGGTGGAGATGTTGGATTTTAAAAATAAATTTCAAAAAATAACAAAGTCGCAGATGCGGGTCGTAGGCGTGTTGTTTTTGGTTTTGCTTGCAGTGGGGCTATTGTGGTTTAACAACAGCAATAGCGCACAAGCCGAGGCGGCGATGATTGCGGAAGTGTATTTTGACGGTGACTATCGTATTGCTGACGGTGAGTGGCAACCAATCGTAAAGGGTGAACACATTCCTGCTACAAAGGGAGATGTCACACTGCGAGGCAATCTGCATATATTGACGCCTGACGGTGAGTATGTGGGCGTTTTTCGTGGTGATTTGCCTATTATGTTCTATGCAGACCACATCAATTTGACAGTTTATGATGGAGAAAACGGACCGTCTGCAAACGATATAGAAAATTCGCTTTGCGGTGAAGGTTGGACAGCTCACTACTTTATGAGCCCGGAAGATCAAGAAATTGAAGTTGTTATCCATAACCCCCACAAGTTTGGTAATGAAACCGCAATTGACGAAATGCTTTCGCGTTTGGTAATTCAAGATGAGTTGCGATTGTATGAAAAAAATGTTTTGAGCAGCGGTGAAATGCAGAAAAATATTGGTCTTTTGTTCATTATCGCTTCCGGAATGCTTTTGGGTATTGCATTGTTCTCAACGCTCATACATATAAAGAATTCTCAAATCATATGGGTGTTTGGCGGGGTGGTTTTGTTCGCAGGACTTTATTTTTCCTACGGTGCCACCGGTGTATTCTTGTGGAGTGACTCCATTGCTTTGAACACCACTATTTTGGGCGCTTCGATGATGCTTTATATGTTCTTTTTGACAATGATTATCGTTTACACTTTGGGGGCAACACGAAGATTGGGTAGCCTGGCGGTCATTCTTTTAGGTGTGGTAAATGCTGTATGCTTGTGCTTGCCGATGGTGAGCGACGTATTCTTCTACGACACTTGGCTTTGGTGGAGTGTTGTGCAAATCGTTGTTAATATTGTGCTTGCGGTTTGCCTGATAAAAGAACTGCGTTGTATGTGCGAAAAGAATCGTTGGATTTATATTGGCGCTTTTCTTCCCTTGGTTGCTTTTGCCGGCGATATCATTGGAACATGGCTCGGCATTTGGAAGGGAGGGTTGATTTCGCAATACGTATTCATAGCTTTGTTTGTAGTAGCTATGATTATGGTGCTCAAATTCATTCCTCAAAACATCAATGCCGCAGCAAAGGCAAAAGAACTGGAGCTTGAAAAAATCACCCTCAATGCTCAGCTTACCGAGAGCAGAGTTTCTACAATGATGAGCCAAATTCGCCCGCATTTTATTTATAACACGCTTGGCAGTATTGAGCAGCTTTGCAAATTGGATCCTCCCAAAGCCGGTGATCTTGTACACAATTTTGCAAAATATCTGCGCGGAAACTTTGGAGAATTGGATAATCCAAAGCCCATTTTAATGTCGCAGGAAATGGATCACGTACATCATTACATCAGCATCGAAAATGTGCGTTTTCCCGATATGACCTTTACGTTTGAAATGAATTCCGAGGATTTTCATATTCCTGCTCTTACCGTTCAGCCCATTGTCGAAAATGCTATCAAGCACGGCTTAATGAAGTTACCAAAAGGTGGAACGATTCACGTAGTTTCTTATGAGACTGACGCGAATTATTGTGTTTTGGTAGTGGATGACGGTGTAGGATTTGATACCAACGCATTGCTGGACGAGAGAAAGCACGTAGGACTTAGAAACATTCGCGAACGACTCAAAGTAATGGTGAACGGAACTCTTGAAATTGAAAGCACAATAGGTGTTGGCACAAAGGTTCTTATTAAAATTCCCAAGGAGGCACGTAAATGATTGCAATAGCAGTTGATGATGAAGTGTTGATGCTTGGTGCGCTGGCTGCGGCAATTGAAGCATCTCCCGATATTCGAGAAGTCAGCAAATTTTCCGACTGTGAAGAAGCACTTGAATTTACAAAAAACAATTTTGTCGATATTGCTTTTTTAGATATCAATATGCGCGGTATGGGTGGACTTGCACTTGCTGAAAAAATTGTTGCAGCCCGTCCAAATTGCAAGATTGTATTTTGTACCGGTTACGAAGAATACGCAATTCCCGCATTCAAACTTCACGCATCCGGATATTTGATGAAGCCGATCTCGGCTGAAGATGTGCAGACGGAAATTGACAACATAAAAGGTATGCGTCAAAAGGAAAAACCACTTACGGTTAAGTGTTTTGGCAATTTTGAGGTTTATGCCAAGAACGAAAAACTTGTATTCAAACGTTTAAAATCCAAAGAATTGTTTGCTTTTTTGGTCGATCGAAACGGTGCGGGAATGACGGCAAAACAGATATGCGCGACACTGTTTCCCGATGATACTGACGACACCAAAAACGCGGCGTATTTACGTCAGCTTGTCTTGGATTTAAAGAATACGCTCAAAACAGTCGGGGCTGAGAATGTCCTTTGCCACGAGACCCCGTGTTATCGCATTGATACAAACTTAATCAAGTGCGACTATATCACCCATCTTGAAACCGGCAAACCCGAGTTTTATGGGGAATACATGACACAATACAGCTGGGCAGAGGAGACCTGCGCTATGCTGCAATTCAAAAAATAATGCAAAAGAGACAGGATTTTTTTCTGTCTCTTTTGTTTTTGTAACACATTTGTAACGCGCGCCTTGCTATAATGTACTAAAAATATTAAGTTAAATTAGATTGCTCCCAAATATTTAACCAAATTACACCAAGAGGGCTTTATGAACAAAACAAAAAAATTAACGATATTACACGCAAACGATTTCCACGGGCAGATCAGTTTTAAAATTGAAAAAGACTACACGCTTGTGGGGGGCATTTCTCTTTTGTCGAGTTATATCAAAAAGGTTCGGCGAGAAGAGGATGCCGTGTTCTGCGCAATATGCGGTGATATTTTGCAGGATAATATCCAAAATGCATGCAGCAAGGGCATCAATACCGTAAAACTTTTAAATCTGATTATGTCGGATGCGTTGTCCCTCGGCAATCACGAAATGGAGTACGGCCTTGCGCATTTGCTGATTTTTAAAGAATGCATCAGAACCCCCATTTTGTGCGCCAACCTAATTGTACAACAACTCGACAAACCTTTGTTTGAGCCAAGTCGTGTTTTTGAGGTGGACGGCATCAAAATTCTCGCTATCGGTGTCATTCCCGAGCACTACGTGAACAGTATGATGACCGATGAATTTTGCAGCACAATGCTTCGATATAAAGATACTTACGAGGCGATTCGCGCAGAAATTCAAAAGCACAAGGATGATCAAATCGATCTTACTGTGGTAATGTCTCATTACGGTATTGAGGGAGATAGACTCTTGGCAGAAGAAATGCCCGAGGATATTAAGGTTGATGTTATTCTTGGCGGACATTCTCATATTGAAATGCAAAAAGAGGAGATCATCAACGGTACGCTCATTGTACAATCCAATTACGGTATGACGCATATCGGCAGACTCGATTTGGACGTGGATATGCAAAACGGTGGTATTTCCGGATATCAATGGGAATTGATTCAGCTCAACGATTCGCTTTGCGATTTTGACAATGAAGCTGACGGTTATGTTGACAATGTTTTGTACGATAGAAACGCCCTCAAAGAGGATTGCAATATTTGCGAGTTTGCAGAGCGATACGAACACAAAAGTCGCTTAGCGGAAACCGACCTCGGTGACTTGATAGCAGATGCTTTTTTGGATATTTACAAGCCCGATTTTGTTATTCTGCAATCGGGAAGTATTCGTTTAAAATCCTGCGGACCCAACGTTACTTTGGAAACCTTGAAACAGTTATATCCTTACGACGATAGTTTTGTAAACGTGAGTATGACGGGCAGGGAAGTGCGCCAAGCCTTCGAATATCTGTTTTCTCTCAAGCCGGATGGCTCTGTTATGAACGGCACGTTCCAATATAGCAAAGGGTTCCACCTTGTTGCAGATGTTGAAAAGTACAAGGAACGCGGATGCCGTATGGAATACATTGGTTTGTGGGGAGAACCTATCGACGATGAACGTGTTTACAAGGTTGGTATGACGAAAAACTGTGCTAATAAGTTCAAAAGATATTTTGGCACGGTCTTGCCCGAAGAAAAAATAAAGCTTGTGGCAATTTCCACATTTAGCGATTTGGCAAGGTGGATGATTTCTCAAACCGAAAAAATCATTGTTCAAAACAAAGGCCGTTTTGAAATGCTGCATACCGAATATTTGCAAAACGGTTGATAAAAATTAAACAAAAGGAGAATCAAGTATTATGTTTGCTAAAGTCAGCAGTCTGCAAAAAACACATTCGCTCAACTCTTGGTTGAATTTGAT
>JAFYRH010000085.1 GCA_017559555.1 Clostridia bacterium | reverse complement strand
TACAACGATATTATACTATTAAGAATGGGAAATGTCAACCTTTTTTCAGTTTTTTTCACATTTTTTCACAATTGCTACACCAAAACTTGACAAACTTGACACACCGTGCTATAATGACAAAAAAGAGTTTTGAAAGGAGCGTGCCTTATGAATTTTGCAAAAGAGTATTCCCCTCGCGTAGCATTATTGCTCGGCCGCGCTCCCATTGACGACTCTGCCGCCTATCGCGATGCCCTGCAAGGACGGTGCGTGCTTGTAACGGGCGGTGGCGGTTCGATTGGTCAAGAGCTTTGCCGCAAGGTTGCGGAGTGTAAGCCAAAAAAGTTGATTATTCTTGACATTTACGAGAACAACGCCTATGAAATCGAACAGGAATTGACACACAAATATGGTGCTTCTCTTTCCCTCTTTGTGGTGATTGCTTCTATTCGCGACAGAGAGCGCATCGAGGCGATTTTTGAGGAGCATCGACCTGAAATCGTGTTGCATGCCGCGGCACATAAGCATGTCCCCTTGATGGAAAAGAACCCCGCAGAGGCGATTAAAAACAATATCTTCGGAACAAAAAATGTGTTCGATGCCGCAGAAAAATACGGTGCCGAAAAATGCATTCTCATCTCCACCGATAAGGCGGTCAATCCTACAAGCGTGATGGGAGCGAGCAAGCAAATGTGCGAGCAAATGCTCGGGACAAAAAGCAATAGCTCCACAACCTTTGCCGCCGTTCGTTTTGGCAACGTAGCCGACTCCAACGGCTCGGTAATGCCGCTCTTTCGCCGTCAAATTGCAGAGGGCGGACCCGTGACCGTGACCGACAAACGTGCGACCCGCTATTTTATGAGCATCGCCGAAGCGTGCCACTTGGTATTACAAGCAAGTGCAATGGCACAGGGTGGCGATGTGTTCGTTTTGGATATGGGCGAACCTGTCAATATTTATGAGCTTGCGAAAGCACTCATTCGCGATGCAGGGCTGGTCCCCGAAAAAGACATCAAAATCACCGAAATTGGACTACGTGTGGGCGAAAAGCTACATGAAGAACTCGGCATCAGCACAAAAACATTGCTCCCCACCGCGCATACGCGTATCTTTGCCGAAAAGACTTCCCCACTCTTTCAAAAAGAAATCGAGAAAAAGCTCAAGGTGCTCATCGAGGCACTTGCAAACGAAAAGAATAGCGACTGCATTAAAAAAGCATTGCAAATTGCGGTGCCGACGTATACCCCGAAACAATAACAAGGAGAAGCTCGTGTGAGCTTCTCCTTGTTTTTATTTATTCATACCATCCATCTGCATAGTACAGCATTTCAATTGTGTATTGCATAATCTCCTCTGCATACGAGAGAGAATCAAGAATCGTTGCATATTCCGGATACTTTACATTGGAAATTTGAATCAGCTTGGTTTCAATGTTGCCCCATTCGGGATACAGAAGTGCAATATCATAAACCATAGAATTTTTGATAGTATCCATTACTTGACGAGAGCCATTGTTGTTAGCGGCTTGCAAATAAATGGTTCTATCATAGTATGCTTCCATTGTGGAGCCGGATTGGCTGGAGTATGTAGCCATGATTTCCATCATACGATGTGCATATTCGTTGTTATTTGTCAGGACAGGAATCGCCCAAAGGTGTGCCCAGTTGTTAAAATAAACAACACTTTGGTAGTCCATGCCCTCTTCCAGGACAGGAAGAGGAAGAATGCCGTACTCAAATTGTGAGTTGGGATAAATTTCGGTTCGAATATTGAAGAGAGACATATCGGTGAACAAAACTTCACCGGTCAGGAAGTTTTGGTTAATCGCGGCAGTTCCACCTTGCGGAACCCAATATCCACCGTAATTGCGATTGAATCTATCAAACAAGGAATAGTAAATATCCTCATTTTTCCAACTTTGAACCACGAATGTGGGAAGATCAGATGCATCCTTTTGGGTAATGCGACCACCGGAACCGTAATAGTACCAAATAGAAGAATTGAGATATTGATAATATCCAACAGTATCCCCATTGACCGCGCTCAAAGCACCGTCGCTAACATCAATGTCTACATTGGCAAGCTCTGCGATTTGCATCATATTTTCCATAGTCCATTTTCCGCGTTGGACAACGTTGTAAATGTTTTGGAAAGAGGTGTCATAGCCAAATTCTTCAACCACAACATCGGCAATATCATTATAGAACTCCATATTGACAACCGTAAGAGGAAGAACGTCCATGGTGGAAATGTTCATGTCACCGCTCAGGAAGTAAAGCTTATTGGCAACAGAAAGCTCCTTGACGGAATTTTGGTCAAAGGAAGGATTGCTCAAATCCAAATATGTGCTGCCCTTGAGGTTTTGAAGTAGACCGTATGTAGCAGCCTGCGCGGCAGGTCTTGCGGTAATAATGGTCAAATCATAGCCGTCACCGTTTGCAAAACAGTCAAGCAAGTGATCAATTTGGCTACCGTAGGAGGAAATCTGCTTGATTTTGCAGTTGTAATCCTCTTGGATTTTTTGGTTTCTGCTATAAACGGCATAGGAAATAGCATCACTCTCGCTATCCTGCTCACTTACCCAAAAGTCGATGCAACGGTAATCGTTATTGCCGTTTGCAACTTGTGCTTCGTGCGCACTGGGATCGGTGCCCGCAAAATCGCGAACGTATGCCTTGTAAACATATCCGCCCATGTCAATGGGTTCGTCGTCATCGGGCTCTTCCTCGGGAGTGGTGGTTTCTTCGGGGAGAACACGACCAACGTTTATGGGGTTTTCGGGATCATCGCTAAAGGTGATCCATAAGCATCCGTCGATAATTTCGGTTTTGAGAATGCCGCGACCTGCTTCGCCTTGGTCACCCTTGTCACCTTTATCGCCCTTGTCTCCCTTATCGCCTTTGTCTCCTTTTTCGCCGGCTTCGCCCGGGATGCCTTGTTCTCCTTGTTCGCCTTGGAGACCTTGCTCACCCTGCTCGCCCTTTTCACCGTCGGGGATGAAAAATTCGACATTCGGCATGGTGGGATCGGTGTATTGAATGATCACCTTGGTTCCGCCATCCACTTTTTCGGTGGTGATGTTTGCAATTCCGTTGCCGGTGGCACCTGTGTCTCCCTTTTCGCCGGTAGCGCCCGTTTCACCGCGGAACTGTTCGACGTTGCAGGACGAAAGCACACACATGGTGACAACAAGAAGCAACAAAACAATTTGTGTCAAAATCCGTCTTTTCATTTTTTACCTCCTGGGTTTGATTTTTGGGTATACAACAATTATATCACCCCCCCGAAAAATGCAAGTGTTTTTTTAAAATTTCTTAATTATAGATAAAAATACGATACTTGCAGATAACAAAGAACCGAAACAATTTTGCTTCGGTTCAGTTTGCTGACAAAGTGCCCTCAAAATAAAGCATTCGTGAAAATAACCAAAGGGCACTAAATTCAAGCCTCCCCTGTGCAAGGGGAGGTGGCATTTTCGCAAGAAAATGACGGAGGGATTGTGATTTTCTTGTGTTTTTTCAAAAAAGATAGAACCAACCCCTCAGCCTCGCATTGGCTCGGCAGCTCAGTAATTGCTTGCAATTACGGGGCGCTTGCGCCTCCCCTTCTGCACAGGGGAGCCTTTCGTTTGTGCAAATTGCTGATTGGAAATTTTTAAGGTGAGTTTGTCAGTAGCCTGAACCGAAGCAATTTTGCTTCGGTTCTTTTAGGTTTTATTTTACGGGGTAGTTGTTCTCTCTTCGATCATACGGAGGAGCGTTTCTTCATCGATAACGGGAACACCGAGTGTGCGTGCCTTGGTCAGTTTGGAGCCTGCCGCCTCGCCTGCCACCACAAAGTGCGTTTTTGCAGAGACGCTACCCGAAACCTTTCCGCCTGCCGCCTTGATCTTTTCGCCTGCCTCGTCACGAGACATGGTGGGAAGTGTGCCCGTGAGTACAAAGGTCAGCCCTTTGAAAAGGTCATCCGCAGGCTTTGCCGTGGAAACAGTCAAAAGTCCTGCCGCCGTGAGTCGCTCGCACAAATCGACGTTTTGCGCGTGCGAGAAGAAGTTGGTGACGCATTCTGCCGTGATGAGACCAAAATCTTCAATGGTGCAAAGTTCTTCCACGGTTGCCTTTTGCAAAGCTTCGAGTGTGCCGTAATGCTTTGCAAGAGAGGTTGCCGCAACCTCACCAACGTTGCGAATGCCAAGCGCGTAAATGAGACGTTCAAGGCCTGCATTCTTCGATTTTTCAATAGCATCTATGAGATTTTGGGCGGATTTCTCGCCCATTCTTTCCATTTTAGCAACATCCTCTACCGTGAGCGAATAGAGATCTGCCGCATCGGTAATAAGTCCTGCGCCCAAAAGTGCTTCAACGATTTGGGGCCCGAGACCGTCGATGCTCATCGCATCCTTGGATGCAAAGTGCTCGATACTGCGCGAAAGCTGTGCCGGGCAACGGCTGTTTGTGCATCGCGTAGCAGCCCCCTCGTCGGCATCATAGAATACAGGTTCGCCGCAAGAGGGGCAACGTTCGGGCATAAAGAATTCCTTAACGTCGGGAGCACGAAGCTCGGGGTGCGATTTGACGACCTCGGGAATGATATCCCCCGCTTTTTGCACGGTAACGATATCACCAATGCGAATGTCGCGCTCACGAATGAGTTCATAGTTGTGAAGTGTTGCGCGCGAAACGGTGGTGCCCGCCAAACGCACGGGAGAAAGCACCGCCGTGGGTGTCAGAACACCCGTTCTGCCAACGGCAACCACAATATCCTCAAGCTTGGTCTGCTTTTGCTCGGGCGGGAATTTATACGCCACCGCCCATTTGGGGGTGTTGGTTCCCTCACCAAGAACACGACGTGTTGCAAGGTCGTTGATCTTGATTACCACACCGTCAATATCATAAGCAAGACCGTCGCGGAGCTTGCCCAAGCTTTCAATGTGCGCAATAATGCCTTCGGCATTGGAAGCCGTAGCGGTATTTTCCAAGGTTTTAAAGCCCAAATCTGCAAGACGTGCAAGCGTTTCGGTGTGCGATACCGGCTCGCGACCGTCAAGATAAAGGCTTCCCTCTTGGAAGTTGAAAACAAAAATATCAAGCTTACGTTCAGCCGCGATTTTGGGATCGAGCTGACGCAAAGACCCTGCCGCAGCATTTCTCGGGTTGGCAAGCAGCGCCTGCCCTGCCCCCTCGCGTGCCAAATTGATGCGCTCAAATACCGCACGCGGCATATAAACCTCACCGCGAACGGTCAGGTTCAAGGGCTCGGAAAGCTCCATGGGAATAGAAAAGATCGTGCGCAGATTTTGTGTAACGTCCTCACCCACAAAACCGTCGCCACGGGTAGCGCCCTGCACAAAAACACCGTTTTCATAACGCAGAGATACCGAAAGACC
>JAFYRH010000084.1 GCA_017559555.1 Clostridia bacterium | reverse complement strand
GATGTTTTTGATTGCATATGCTTGATTTGAACCTCGCAAATGCTTACATTTGCCAGAACGCGCGGCTTTGGTTATAAACGTTGACAACTGTATTTTACCGCGCGTTTAGGTTCTAAATCCTGTCATTCCGACCAAAAAAGTCGTATCATTTTGATACGACTCACCTTACCGTCAAAGAGTCCAAGACGCAGGTTTTGGGCTCTTTTGTTGTATTTACCATCTGCAAATGTTATTTTTTTATCTAAAATTAAGAAATTTTAAAAAAACACTTGCATTTTTCGGGGGGGGTGATATAATTGTTGTATACCCAAAATCAAACTCAGGAGGTAAAAAAATGAAAAAGCGGATTTTGACACAAATTGTTTTGTTGATTCTTGTAGCCACCATGTGCCTGCTTTCGTCCTGCAACATAGAGCAGCTTCGCGGTGAGCAAGGCGTTCAGGGTGAAAAAGGTGACACAGGTGCAACCGGTGCCACAGGTAACGGCATTGCAAGCATCACTGCCGAAAAGGTTGACGGCGGCACCAAGGTGATTGTTCAATACACTGATCCCGCTCTTCCGAACATCGAATTCATGATTCCTGATGGCGAAAAGGGTGAACAAGGCGAGCAAGGCATTCAAGGTGAACAAGGGGAACAGGGCATTCAAGGCGAAAAAGGCGACAAGGGTGACCAAGGTCTCACAGGTGAAAAGGGTGACAAAGGAGATAAAGGCGAAGACGGTCGCGGCATCCTCAAAACCGAAATCATTGACGGATTCTTGTGGATCACCTTTACAGATGACCCTGAAAATTCCATAAACGTTGGCCGTGTTCTTCCCGAAGAGAGTACCACTTCCAAGCAAGAACCCGAAACGAGTGAACCCGAAAACAACGATACGCCTTCTTCGGGAAATATCAATAACGGTGTATTGAAAGATACTTCTACCGACGTTATGGATATTCCCGCAAACATGGAATTGCTGGAAGATAAGATTGCTACCGAAGATACAAACGATGAGAAGATTCAAGCTACCGTAGTTCTTTATACGCTTGACGGTGACGTTGTTAACTGGACGACCGAAAACGATTTTTTGTATGTTATCACCAAGGGGAACAACAGATTGGTCGTTATCAATTCCCAAACCATGGAGCCTATTTACAATGTTCCTCTTGCAGGCGTTCCTGCAGAGATGAATATTGTGGGAGATAAGATTTATATCTCCATGCCCGATTTGTACAAAATTGATATTTTCTCAAAATCCACGGGTACTAAAGAATCCTCACTCTATTTTGATCGCGAAGTTTCTTCTTTTGCTTTGGACGGAGAGTATATTTATTATTCCGAGCATGACCAACATTGCGAAGTGTTCAAGATGAATCTTGCCACAGGTCAAGAACAAAAGATTCAAACCGGCAACGTATATTCTTTCTATTATCCAAAGGTTTATTTGAACAAAGAAGACCGTATTTTGTATATTGGCGAGTCGGGCGGTAGCGGCAGTGCAATTTATTATTTTGATGCTGATACCTTGGCTCTGAAGAGCGTATTTAAGAAGGACAATTACGGCATTACAAACCACACCCGTGATATTTTCCATGTCGGTGATGAAATTTATTGGGGTAACTACTGTCTGTCTGATACAAACGCAAGAGAACTTGTGGGTAGATACGGTACTGCCTCTTATGGTAGCGTTACGTACGCATCCGGTGAATTGGTTTCCACATACGAGGGTTTGTTCCTTGCCGAAACCTATGAATGTGTCATTAATTATTTTGATGCAGGGTTTAACTTTGAGTATCTGCTTGTTACCGAGTCTTATAACTTCTTCTTTAGACAAAGAAGTTTGAATAAGAACATTATCATCGGTATCAATTTTGATTTTCAATAAGAACCTGACAAATTTTAAATAGTCTATTTGAATATTCCAAGTAAAAAGGCTTTGAGATTTCTCTCAAAGCCTTTTGGTTTTATTGTTCTTCTTTTACAAGAATTGTTTCTCCGCAAGCGCATAGCTCAGGTTGACCAAGCAAACGGCGGAAGAAGTTGATAATTGCATTGATGAACGCTTGGAAAGGTGTTACTTCTTTGCAAACGTGATCTTGGCTGTTGGAGTTTTCGGAATTTTCGGGTTGTTCAGGGGGAAGTACGATTTCTTCGTTGCACGTATCACAAACTCCATCTTTGTCGGCATCGTTGTGTCCAAGTGCCGCAGAGGTCTTTGTTTCATAATAGGTGCAGTTGTCACAGTCGCTACGTTCCAATCCTTCGGTGGTGCAGGTGGCAACTCTGATTTGAACCCAATCTGCCATGACGTGCTCAGTCTTGGCAATTTCTTTTCCTTCGGTGAGAACCACACCGCAATCTGCACAAACGGTAGAACCGGTATTGCCTTCGGTAGCGCAAGTTGCTTCTTTTGCACCCTCAACGGTGGTGTTGGTGTGCTTGCATTGCTCAAGCTCGGGAGTGTCTTCGGGGGGCGTTACTTCAGGTGTGGTTTGTTCGGGAGTGGTTTCCTCTGGAGTTGTTACATCGTCTTGACCGGGGGTGTTGGATTCCACTTTTACAACGTATACGTAAACAGACGCGTTATAGGTTGCCATTTCGATGGTACCGCTGTAATTTTTAATGTAACCGCATGCTACGATGGTGTCGCCAATTTCAAAACCGGTAATGCCATCAGACATATTGATAGTGTAAATAAGCATTTCGGTTGTACCGTCGGTAAAGTAAACGTTTTTGTAGTAGTTGCCGGTTTGACCAATTGCTGTTACAGTTCCTTTTACGTAGAAAGCATTCGCAGAGCTTTCACCGTCTGCAAGATTTGCGCATGCGTTATACGCATAGGTTACAGTTACGGGGGCATTCAGAGTACCGTAATTGATCTCGGATTCGGGAGTAGTTTCCTCGGGGGTAGTCTCTTCGGGCATTGTTGCTTCGGGAGTAGTCTCCTCGGGAGTGGTTATTTCGGGGGGCGTTACTTCGGGAGTGGTTTGTTCGGGAGTAGTCTCTTCGGGTTGAGATGCAACCTCTGCATATACGGTAATGCTATATGCACGGGATTGTTTTGCCAAAGCGGTGTAGGTGATGGAATCAACGGGAGAATCAAACACAACGGTGATGATGTTGTTGTTCTTGGTGGCAGTTGCATTGGCTGGAACGTTCAGCCAGCTATCAACGTACTTTGCATCCAAACCGGAGCAATCAACTACCATTTTTACCATGTTGGGGTAAGAAATAGTCAGATTGGAACCTGCATAGAAACGAGCGGGATTTGAGTAGTCTGCTACATCAACCGTAGAACTTGCTTTCTCGTTGGAAACGGTAATGCCATTTTGCATCCAAACTTGTTGTGTTTTGGAAAAAGAGGTACGTGTTGTGGTATCTTTAAAGCTAATGGTTGCTTCTCCTGCAACAGGGGGAGTAGTAGGATTGTCAGCAGGGGGAGTAGTTTCTTCGGGAGTGGAGGGAGTGTTTCCGCCCTCACTGCTGCCCATAGTGTACAGGCGCGCATAATAGTCGGAGTCGTTCAACTTAGAGGTTTGCAGAACGCCCATGGTATAGTACGAACCATAGGTTCCAATGTAGCAAACCTCGCCTTCAACGGTGGTCTTAAAGGTGCTCTTTGCAGAATCCCATGTGTATACGGAGGTTGCAGATGTAGCAAAAGTAAAGTTGCGATATGTGCCGCTTGCAACAAGGTTGATGTATTGCTTTGTGCCACTTTCATCTTTAAAGTACAAACGGTAACCGCCGGTTGTGCTTTCTACGTATACGTCAACCGCATTGGTGTAAGCGGTATCGGTTGCACCGTAGTAACCCTTCATTGTGCCGTTGAAGTAATATTCAGCGCCCAAAGCAGAAGAGAAGAGTCCAAGCTTATATGCTTTTCCTACTTCGAATGTGCTAACATAGGAGGGCTTTTCAACGGGTGCTGCCTTTACGTCGCCGCAAACGGAGCACACGTCAGATACGTAGTTGTGACCCTTTGCTTCAACGATGTTGTCTTTGTAGCTGTAACCACAGCCTGCAACTTGACAGGTGTAAAGGGTATAACCCTTTTCGGTGCAGGTAGCAACGGTACCAACGCCTGCGCCAAAGTTGTTGTGGTCGCACTTGTTGCCGGCTTCACCGGAGGGAGTTGTCATATCTGCGGGGATTTCTGCGCCGAAGAGAATGAACGCAAGTTCGGGGTAGTCAACAAAAACGTTACGGGTGCCGGTGATGGACTCGACAGAGTCGTTACGACCAAGTTCCCAAGTATCAACGGGGTCAGCTTCCATCCATTCGAGCAGAACTTCAAGGCTTTCCATTACACCGGAGGAGCCCCAAGCATAGGAGGTGTTGCCCCAACGAACGTAAACATAAAGGAAAATACGTGCTACGTCACCGCGCAGGTCGTACTTGCCGCCGGATTCTTTGTTGGGATTGTAGTAGCCACTGCTTTGGCCGTATGCGGTGTTGCCGCGAGAGGAGTTTTCACTTGTGGAGGTGGGGCGGAGCATCATGAGGTCGTTTTCATCATTGCCGCCAAGTCCTTTACTGTTGGGCCAGGTATGTTCACGGTTCCAGCTGCCTTCGCCCCAAGCAGGACCGATTGCCGTGCCGGAATAGAAGGAAGAAATCTTACCGCCGCCATTTTGACAGTCGGTGTATTGATAAAGATCTCTGGTTGCAGCATAACTTGTGATATAGCTATGATTGCTTGCCATCAGTTCTTTCAGTTCGCGATACAAATCACTCTTGGGGGCGTCGGATTTGCCTGTGCCGCCGGAATAAGAGGAGAGTTCTGCGTAGGAGGTGCTATTATCCTCGTAGAAATCCTCTGCATTAGGGGAGAGGAAGGTTGCGGTCGTTCCACGAGTACCCCAGTTGTAGATGTACTTGCCGTTGGAGGCGTACACGTAGTTTACATTTGCGGCACTTGCGCCCAAACTCAATGCAGGTACGAGAGCTATGAGCATAGCCAGTACCATAAAGAGCGACAAACTGCGTTTCATGGTTTGCATAAATAATTCTCCTTTGATTGGATAATTTTGTATTTTGCGCATACATATTTATTGTATCACATTTTTTTCCAAAAAGCAATAGATTTTGACAAAAGTTTTGCTTTTTATGCCGTAAATTTCAGATTTTCAAAATGGGCGTTGAGGGTTGACTTTTTTGCTAAAATCTGTTATACTATACTTGTTTATCACTCTGAATTTTGAAACTTTTGGTGATAAGGAGGACAAAATATGGATTGGAATTTTTCACTTGCCAATTATGGCCCCGTATGGAGCTTTTTGGTGCAGTTGGGACTTTTGATGATATTTTTGCTTGTGGGCAATACTTTGCGACGTAAAATTTCTCTTTTCCGCAAATGTCTTGTGCCTTCCGCACTTTTGGGCGGAGCGGTGCTGTTGATTGTAAATATTATCAGTAAGCAAGTCGGCTTTGTTTTGGTGGATAACCGCTTGATGCAGGTAATCACCTACCACTGCCTTGCAATCGGCTTTGCCGCTATGACACTCAAAACAGAAAGAAGCACACACAAAACCAAGCGCGCGCAGGTATTTGAGTTCGGTGCCCTTCAAGGCGGCACTTATATGCTGCAGGCTTTTGTAGGGCTTGGACTTACCATTCTTCTGTTTTTCATTACCCGTCACGGTGAACAGATTATTTCTTACGTTTGCGGCTTGATTTTGCCTTTGGGCTTTGGTCAAGGCCCCGGAAATGCACTCAGTTGGGATATTAACTTTACCAACACAGAGGCGGCACAATTTTCCGGAAACGGTAGCTTTGGCTTGTCGCTTGCTTCCATTGGTTTTGTAGTGGCATCTGTGTTCGGTATTCTTTATATCAACATTCACAAAAAGCGTGGGAATTTGAAAGTGCGTGATGACAAATTCGAACCCCAAACACTTCCTCAAACTGAAGAAGGTGTAGAGGAAATTCCCGACAACGAGTCGGTCGATAAGTTTACTCTGCAAGCTGGTTTTGTTGCGCTTGCGTATGCGGTCTCCTTTGGCTTTATGTGCTTGTTGAGCTTGAATTCCTTCCTCAACAGTCTTGCGTGGGGCTTTAACTTTTTGTGGGCATCACTTGCGGCAATGGCAATCAAAGCGGTTGTTAAACGTTTGCGCCGTCACAAATTGATGAACCGTGAATACATCAACAACTACCAGATGGACCGCATTTCCGGTTTTGCTTTTGATATCATGATTGTTGCAGGCGTTGCGGCAATCGAAATCAATGATATTAAGGATTACATTTTGCCCATTATTGTTTTGAGCTTTTTGGGAGCAACCCTTACGTATGCTTACATTCGCAAAGCCACCAAGGAATGCTTTAATGGATTTGAACACGAAATGTTCTTAATGAGTTACGGCACTCTGACAGGTACGGCTTCCAACGGTGTAATTTTGATGAAAGAAATCGACCCCGGACTCCGCACCCCTACCTCCAGCCTTTACATTCTTTCCAATTTCCCGGCAATGGTAATGATTGCACCTCTGCTTCTTATGTTGGGATTTGCAGGAAAGTCGCTGACCAACGCGATTATCGCTTGTGCGATCTTTTTCGTTTTGTGGTTGGTATACACAATTTTTCTTTTCCGCCGTCGCATCTTCAAAAAGAAGTATGCCGACAAACCCGTGGAAAAGTGGAAAGAAGAATAAAAAAGAATCCGCGGATGCACTGCATCTGCGGATTCTTTTTATGCTGTTTCTCTTTCGCGTCTTGCAATTTCTTTTTTAAAATGCCCCAGGAGGAAGAAAGAAAGAATTGCAGAAAGCGAGGTAACACCTACAAAGTTGAGCCAAATGCCTTCCAATCCCAAATTCCAAAGTGCACCGAGGAGTACCACGGGGAAGATAAAGGCATTTGCAAAGGAGAGAATGGTCGCTTGAAGCGGTTTTTCGATTGCGCTGAAATAGCTTTGCGTGGTTACCGCTATCCAACGGAAGAGATATGCAAAGCTGAACACGCGAATGGCGTGTGTGGAAATTTCCAAAAGACGGGTTTCCTCGGCATTGACAAACCAAGAGGCAATAGTGCCGGGGAGGAAGAAGAGAAGAGCGGTAGAAACAAGTCCAATGGTCGCTGTACCGATATAAGCGCACTTGGCAATGCGTTTTACGCGGTCATAATTTTTGGCACCCCAGTTATAGCCAAGGGCAGGAGCTAGGGAATCTGCAATGCCGTAAAGGAGCGGCCAACAAAGGTCAGAGGCATACATCAGCACGGCATAAACGGCAACAGCGGTTTGTCCTCCGCCCTCGCCAAGCAGGCGGATGCCAATTGTCATCAAGGAGATATTCATTAAAATAGAGGTGACACGACCTGCGATATTGTTTAGGAATACGGGAGAACCGCAAGCAGCGATTTGCTTAAAGAGTGCAAAGCTGAATTTGGGTTTGGTAAATTTGAGAAGTTGTTTGTTGCGCAAAAAGGGGACCAAACAAATTACTGCACAGGTGCACATGGAAATGCAGGTGGCAAGAGCCGCGCCAACAACGTCCATATCAAACACAAGCAAAAACAGTGTCAAAAATCCGAGTGTTCCCACATTACAACCAATGTTGATGAACATACTTGTTTTGACGTGTCCGCAAATGCGCAAGTAGTTATCCATTGCAAAAAAGATAGTGGTAATGGGGCCGCAAAGTGCAAAGGTGCGCAAATAACGCACGGCGGTATCTAACAATTGGTCATCAGCTCCCATCATGCGCGAAAGCGGAACTGCAGCAAAGAACATAATTATCCCCATCAGCGTAGATGCCACAAAGTTGAGAATAACTGCGCAGGAGAAAACGTTGTTTGCCGTTTTATAATCTTCCTTGCCTAAAGCAATCGAAATAGGCGCCGATGCACCTACACCAATGAGGTCGGCAAGCGAGAAGTTGATCATAACGAGGGGAATTGCAATGTTGACCGCGGCAAATGCGCCCTCACCGAGAATTTGTCCGATAAAAATACCTTCGAGGATGCTATATATCGACATTGCAAACATACTGACCATTCCGGGAGCGGCTACAACAAAAAATAACCGCCAAGGGCTCATTTGGGCATACATCTGTTCGGTTTTGCTCTTCATTGTGACACCTCTCCTTTCACACAATATGCGGGTGAATGACAGTTTTGCCATTCACCCGCATCATTATATCATTTTGTATTGACAAAGTCAATAGCTTTTTTGCTTTTATTCACCAGGGGCTTTGTTGGTGAACATCGTTACCCAAAGCTTGAGCGAGGATGGCTTGCCCATCTTGGTGTCTTTGTCGCCCAAAACAAGGGCAGACTTTCCACCTGCTTCCCATCCATTCCAATCCTCGGTGTTAGGGTTTGCGGTTTTTGCAAACGCAACCAAACGGTCGGTCATTTCATCTGCAAGAGTATCATCTATCAGATCAAAAGGTCTCCAACCGTTCTCAAGGGTGCCAAACCAATACCAAAGGTCGGCAGAATGCCACGCACCGTGATTGTCACCG
>JAFYRH010000083.1 GCA_017559555.1 Clostridia bacterium | reverse complement strand
GGGTCTATCTCTGCGGCTTTTTGATTGATGCGATGGATGAGAACGCCAAGGGCGGACTCGTTTTTGGCTCCTTCGTTTGCCAAAAGGGCTATGAGAAGCTCGGTGCTTGTCGGTCTTGGCGAGTGATAAAAGATGCAATGCAAAATGAGAAATTCGGCAGGGGAAAGGGGCAAGGGAAGTCCCATATATTCCGCGCGGTTGGGCGGAGTCAGTCGCAAATAGAAAGTGCTCAAAGGAGTGTGCGACCACCCGTTGGCATGGCAGAAAGAAAGAATGTTTTTGCATAGCGTATCAAACTTTTCATCGCGCAAAACGACATCCGCGTGTGCGTTTACAACCGATTCGGGAGTGGCAACGATTGCCACGGGCATGTCGGGATATCTGCGTTTGAGATCGGCGCAAATGTGTTCCGCACGCGAAAGAGAGGGCACACCGTCCAAAATGACCGCACCCGTATCTTCGCGCTCGCAGGTGAAGGTTCCCATTGATAGTGGAACACACAAATGGTAAATGCCGTTTTTCAAAAGAATTGGCGAGAGGTGGGAAGCCCACCCCTCGCGATCGGTAATGATTAAAAGCATAATTTTAAAATTATTCGGTGTAGTTTACAAATACAGCCGATTCAATGATTGCATTTTTCAAAGGTTTATCATTGCTATTGGTGGCAATGGTTGCAATGCCGTCAACACTTGTCATGCCGAATACAACGTGACCGAAAGCAGCATATTGACCGTCAAGATGAGGGCTGGTCTTGTGGATGATAAAGAACTGCGAGGATGCAGAATTGTAGCCGTAATCGATTACATTTCCGTAAGCGTCGCGCTGCTCACCCGAGCGTGCCATCGAAATAACACCGCGCTCGTGAAGAATGGTATTGTTAACGCCGTTAGCGGAAAATTCGCCCTTGATATCTTCGTCCGAGCCACCCGTGCCGTTGCCCTTGGGGTCACCACCTTGGATCATAAAGTTTTCAATGACGCGGTGGAAGATCAAACCATCATAAAATCCCTCACCGACCAGCTTTTGAAAGTTGGCTACGGTAATGGGAGCGCTTTCGGGGTCGAGTTTTACAATGATATCACCGTTGTGCTTTTTGCCCTCATCGTCGGTGTAGGAGACGTTGAGCTTTACATAATTGGTTGCCGTTTCGGAGACGGTATAGGATTTTTTGTCTGCTAAATCATAAATGGGGCGATTGGAAAGAACGGTTGTCAGTACAATCGCGCCAACAATAGCGGCAACGAGAGCCAAGGTGACAATTGCCAAAATCAATGTTTGTTTTTTTTCTTGTTGAAGTTTTTTTTGTTGCGCCTCAACCATTTGCGCTCTTCTTTGTGCGCTTTGGGAGCCTTTTTTGCCCATGATAAAGTACCTCTTTCTGTGATTTCTTTCAAAATTGTATCAAAAAAATGCGTATTTGTCAAGTGTTTCGCGCTCTTTGCGAAATAATTTACAATTGGGGCGGATATGATAGTAAAAAAGAGGAGTGGGGAAGAGGAAATGAAAGAGATTCGTTGGGAGCGTGTTGCGGCAATTTTGATTTGCATCCTTTCGGGGGGAGCGGTGGGGTATTTTGTTTTTCGATACGCGTTGCCGCTCCTGCTCCCGTTTTTGGTGGCGTACGCTGTTTCCTGTCTTGTGCGCCCCGTGGCGAACAAAATCGCATCGCGCACGCACCTGCCGCGCGGATTGTGCGCCACCGTATTGCTTCTATTGGTGTTTGGACTTGGTGGATGGGGAATTTGGGCAGGGAGCGTGCGACTCATAGCCGAACTCGGGAATTTTGTGGAGAGACTCCTCGCGGACGGTGGCATATTGGATGCCATGGATTCTTTGATGCTTTGGGTAGAAGAAATCGGTACACGGTTTGGCTTTTTGAGTGGAGGAAAAGAGAACACGCAGGCGTTGTATGATGCCGTTATGCAAATGGTGGGGGATGTGCTCTCGTCGGTTGCGGCGCGACTTCCCGAGCTTGCCGCAAGTCTGTTTTCGGCATTGCCGTCGGGGCTTTTCTTTTTGGTTGTGAGCGTGGTCGCTTGTTTTTATTTTTGCACGGACGGTGCGCGAATTACGCATGGTTTCTCCGCTTTTCTGCCACAAAAATGGCGGCAGAAGCTGCCGCGAATAGGGAATGCAATGCGCGATATCCTTCGGAGATATATCAAAGCCTATGGCATTCTTTTGGCACTCACGTTTGCTTTGCTGCTTGTTGGTTTTTGGATATTGCGTATCGAATATGCCTTTCTGCTTGCTTTTTTGATAGCCCT
>JAFYRH010000082.1 GCA_017559555.1 Clostridia bacterium | reverse complement strand
GGCTACACCTCATCAGTCACCTCTCGGTGACAGCTTCCCCTCAAGGGGAAGCCTTATACTAAATCTTCTCTCAAAAAACAAGGGTATAACCTTTGTTGCCCACCACATAGTGTTTTGTTGTCTGTTTCGTGCTTCGCACTCAACTTCCTAAAGGCATTAAAGCAAAAAGGACGAGAAGTTTCTCGTCCTTTTTGTTATTTAAAAGATATTTTCAAATATCGGCAATTCGCCGTTTTGGTGGGCGGTTTCGAGTTCTTCTTGCGTGTTGACTGTCCAAACAAATTTGGGAGCCTTGTAGAGCTTTGTGGTAACCTTTACCGCAAAGGAATCTCTATCCGCTTTGTTAAAGGCAATGAAATCGGGGCGCGCCACCACGTTGAGTGCCATTGCGGTGAGTGCGATATTGAGTGCCGAATTCTTTTTCTTGTCTCTGCACACGTTGGTGTAAAGCAATCCGCAAAACGCGTCGGGGAATTCTTTTTTCATATTCCCTATCAGGAGTGGATTAAAGGATTCCATACAATAATCGCCCTTGTAACCGCGCAACAACTCCGCAACCTTTGCGCAAAGCGAGGTGTCAAAATTCTCGCCCTTGAGTTCTACAAGAAGCGGAACTCTGCCGTCAACAAGTGCCAAAACCTCCTCGAAGGTGGGAATCTTTTGGTCGGAATCACCAAGCGTGAGCGCGGTCAATTCCTCTGCGTCAAGCTCTGCGAGCTTTTTGTCGCATCCCGTCATACGAACAAGCGTGTAATCGTGAAAAACCATTACTTTGCCGTCGCGAGAGAGCTGGACGTCAAGCTCTATTCCATATCCCTTTTGACAAGCCGCCTCAAACGCCGCAAGCGAGTTTTCGGGCGCATCCTTACCGTTGTGAAGTCCACGATGCGCATAGTCACACAAAAGCTCCTTTTGGGGCTTTGTCTTTTGGGGAGGACGAACAAGAATCAAAAAATAAACAGCTACCAGTATCACCAAAAGCGATGCTATAATTCCTAACACTATCATACGCTATCAATCAACGTCGAGCTGCTCGAGCAAATCTTTTTTCTCAATCGGCTTGGAGTCTCCGTGCTTTACAAAGAACATGGTAACAAAGGAGAACATAACAAATATCGTGCCAAACAAGAAGAATACAGTGCGCATGCCAATGAGGTCATAGAGGAAGCCGGAAAGAATAGGTGCCACGATTTGTGCCGCCATAGATGCGGTGTAATAGTAGCCCGTGTATTTGCCAATGTCGCCGCCTTTTGCAAGCTCTACAACCATTGGGAAGGAGTTGACGTTAATGGTTGCCCAACCGATGCCTGCCAGAATAAATACGGGATACATAACAAGCTCGGGCGTGGAGGGTGTAATAAAGTGACCGATGAGGAATGCAGAGGCAAGCATCAAAACACCCGCCAAAATAGTCTTTCTTCTGCCAATCTTTGAAGCGATAATGCCTACGGGAATGTAAGAAACGATTGCCGCCGCCTGCGCGATGATAAGCGTGAAGTTAAAGTCAAAACCGAGAACGGTAGTAGCATATACCGAATATTTGCTGGTAATGGAATTGTAACCGATATACCACAAAGCTACCGATGCCAAAATGAGAAGCAACGATACGATTTCGCCACGGGAAAGACTGCGCTTTTGCTCGCGGCTTGTTTTGCTCTCCTCTTCTAAAGGCTCTTCAATACCAAAACGGCGTGTATCTTCTTCCATTTCCTCTGCCCATTTTTTCTCCTTAACGGTGAGAATGAACACGATAAGACCGGTAAGCATAATAGCAACAACTGCTACAACATAGCCCGTGTATTGCATATAGGTATGCTTGGAGGTTGCAAATACCATGCCGAGCACAAGAACGAGAATGCCGCCTGCCGTGCCTGTGAGGTTAATAATAGCATTCGCCTTGGAACGGAGGGGCTTTACGGTAACGTCAGGCATAAGAGCAACCGCAGGAGAGCGGAAGGTAGCCATTGCTACAAGCACAACAAGCAGTGTTGCAATAAAGCCGATAAAGAGCATGGGATTCGCTTTTGTAATTTCCACGGTAAGCTTGCGAATCATTTCGGCTTCTTCCTCGGTGCCCAATTGACTAAGCTCGGGAATGCCTGCCGCCACTACCTTGGCAATTTGATAGTTATCGATAAAGGTAAGTGCAACAAAAGACACCATAGCGGCAACAGAGCCGAAGAGGATAAAGGGTGTACGCTTGCCAAAACGCGTATTTACCTTATCGGAAACGGCACCGAAAATAGGGAGCAGAAATACGGCGAGGATGTTGTCGATGGACATGACCGCACCGGAAGCGGTTTGCGGAAGACCGAAGTGGTTTGTTAAAATCAGCGGAACGATTGCATCGTATGCTTGCCAAAATGCCGAGATCAGAAAGAACGCCATTCCCACAAGCAACACGCGTTTGTAGTTGAGCTTCATAGTGATTTCCTCTCAAAAAAATCTTGCACAATATATGCCCTTTCAGTATACCACAAAATTTGACTTTTGTAAATAGAAATCCAAAAATATTGATGGCGGTCTGCAAAATTGCAGACCGCCAAATTTTTTATTCGTCGTATTGATACATCTCTTCTTCTTGGGAGAGCTCTTCTTCGTTTACGATATATGCTGATTGATCAATCGATCCCTCACTGCTTGTCTCTTCTCTGTCAGCATCTTCGGTCTCGGCATACGGGGCATTCGTTTCATCTCCATATTCATACGATTCTCCGTATCCACCCTCATCTGGCGAATCTCCTGCTTCATTTGAGGAGTTGCCGTCTGACTCAGTTGAATCTCCAAAGACTCCTTCAAAGGGGTCTGCATCATACGCTTCATCTTCATACGCTTGATCTGTCTCTTGCGCATACGAAGCGCGCTCGGCTTCCTCTTGATTATAGGCATATTCATTCTCCTCCTCATCTGTTACATCATAGTAGGTTTCGGGGGATTCTTGCTCAATAAACTCCTCGTCCTCGTAAACCTCTTCGGGGGGCAGCTCGTCGACGATCTCTTCCTCGATGGTTTCTTCATCAATGATCTCTTCATCAATAATTTCATCCTCGATGAATTCTTCGTCATTGATCTCTTCGACGATTTCCTCATACTCCTCTGCCTCGCCTGCGGCAAGCTCTTCGGCAAGCTCCTCTGCAAGCTCGGTGTCGAAAGCATCCTCATCAAGAACATCTTCCTCGGAGATTTCTTCCTCGAGAACTTCCTCTTCGGTGTCTTCGATGAACTCTTCTACGATTTCCTCATCGTTTGCTTCTTCAATGAATTCTTCGTTGTCAACGTCTTCGATAATTTCTTCTTCAACGAATTCTTGGTCGGGTTCCTCAATGAGTTCTTCAACGACTTCGTCAACAAACTCTTCAACGATCTCTTCAAGAACTTCTTCAACCTCTTCTGTGATTTCTTCTACAATTTCCTCGGCAGGTTCTTCCTCATCGAATACGGTGTAGGGATCCTCATGCAGATCCTCTTCGCGCACAACCGCGGTAACCTCTTGTTGGGCAACGGGCGCGGTTCTCTTGGTTTTGAAGAAACGAATCATGCCCGAGGAGAGCAAAAGCCACATCAGCACAATTTGCGCCAACAGTACGGCAGCACCCAAACCGGCAACAATAAGCTCGGCATTGGCAACGGGCAGGAAGTGTACGGCTAAGAACGCAGGAAGCGCAACGCTTGCGTGCAGAACGGATTTTTTAGCCTTTGCACGGGCGATCAGTACAAACGCGATAGCCAAGAGCTGGAAGAACAGAATTGCTCCCAGGGCAAGGATAACGGGTGTAAGATCGATTGTAGGATCGGCAAGAATTACGAAATCGGCAATATACTTTGCCTTAAAGATTAAGGTGTTACCCTCGCGAACGGTCTCCAAAAGCTCTACCATGCCGGTGGCTTGATTGAAGTATGCCACCTGCAAGCCCGTGCAACCGATGAACGCCTCGGGGATGGTCAAGGTCAGGGTAAAGACGTCGCCCTCGCCGATTTGAACGTTGATAACGCTGAATTGATATGCGGCAACGGTATCAAGCGCGCGGAGCAGGTTGGTAGCCTCTTCAAGGGTAATAAAGCTATCTACGGTGATTTTGCCTTGCGCAATGGCATCGGCAATGGCACGGCGCAGAGCCTTGATATCTTGAACGGTGTTGAGTTGAATGCTGCTACCGTGGTTCAAGCCAAGCAGACTTTCCAGGGTGATCGCATTGTTTGCATCGTACAGATAGGTTACGGGAACAGCCTTCATATCTGCCATTGCAGTGTTGAAGATGTCGGTTACCTCATTTTCGGTAGAAGCACCTGAAATATTCACTACAGCTTATGCACACAAATTGCCAACGGTTGAAAGATTTTCGGGACGGAAGGAGCCCGAAGCGGCGCATGCATTGCGGTATGCTTGCAGCTCGGCAATTTTGCTATCTTGGAATCTTGCAAAGGCAAGCTTTGCCTCAACGTTGGCAACAATATCTGCTACCAGCTGGTTGAAGTTGTAAGGCAGCTCACCGTTTTCGGGAATCAATGCGTAAATATCATCAATTGCTTTGTCAACCAAGCCCTTAACGCAATCGCCGTCGGCATCGGTCAACAGATCCTTCAAGCTGTTTTCGGTATCCTTAACAAAATTGATGAAGTGTGTAACCTTTTCCTTAACGGAGGGGATGCCCTCAAGGGTGGTTTCGGTTCTACTGTAACGAACAAAAATGTAATACTTTGTTCCCTGCTTCAGGTTTTCAAAAACGTATTGTGTCTCTCCCTCTGCAAGATGCTTCCACTCAAGACCCGAGGTATCATTGCTATCGGAAATGGCAATGTCATAACGCTGTGCCACATCGGCATTTGCGAAATCAACTTGAATTTCGGTTTCGGATTTGATGATAACGTCAACGTCATATCCCGCACCGATGTTGGGCTTTGCAGGACGCGCCTCAGCGGAAAGCGTCATATTTTCAGCACCTACTGTGAGCTTGCCGGAAATAAAGCTGATGCCATTGTAATCGGCAATGGCTTCGCCGTTCCAAAGAACCAGGCGGAGAGATTCGGGCAGAGTGATTTCTACACGGAACGTGGTGTTATAATCCAATTCGATAGAAACGGGGAAAGAGGTGAAAGGAATTTCTTCAACTCCCACAATCACCTTTATAACAACTCCCTCGGTGGTGTTAAGACCGTTGATGGAGTTGAGGGTTACGGTGTATTGGTTGATGGTCCACTCGGCATTGAGTGTAATGGTGGCACCGTTTGCACCGCCATCAATGTTCCATGCAATGTTTTCGGCAACCAACAGACCGTTGACGGCATAAACGTATTTTTGACCGTTGCCCCAATAACCGCTAAAGGTATATCCCTCTTTGGTGGGAGCTGCAAGGTCTGCGGGAATTTTGGAAACCCAAGAGGTGCTACCGTATTCAACGTCGGTAATGGTGAATTCCGGCACACCGTCACCGTTTGCATCGAGCACTACGGTGTAGGTCTCAGCACTCCAGTTTGCGGTGAGGACAATATCCTTTGCGTGAACGGATGCCGCAATTTGATATTGCGTGTCATTGAGCTTGGAAAGTCCGTCTTCGGCAGGAACGGGGGTACCGTCGGCATAGGTCAACGTCCAACCGGTAAATACCCAACCTTGGCGAACGGGGTTGTTGATAACGATGCCTGCATTAAACTTGAAGCCGATGTTTTCGCTTTGTGCAAAATATTCTTTGTTGATAATGAGTGCACTGTCAACGCCAAAGTCGTATTCTACGTTGATGGTGATAGGCTCCCATTGCGCACTCAAACGGATTTCATAGTCACCGTTTTCGTTTGCTTCGGATGCGTAAATGGCATTGAGGTCGTTCCACTTGCCGGTGGCTTCCTCATACTTAGCATATTTGGTGCCAAGGAGATATTTGCCCGCATCCTCACCGTCTTGCGCGGCAAGAAGATCGGGAGCATCTGTCCATTGACCGTTTTTGTAGATTTGTACCTTCCAACCCGAGAAGGTGTAGCCTGTGCGGGAAGGAACTGCGATTTCGGCTCTATTGCCGTACAAATACTGTGTGGTCGTGTTATTGAACGTGATGGTTTCGCCATCGTTGCCGTTCAAGTCAAAATTCAAGGTATAAAGAATGGGGGTGTAGTAACGGTAAACTGTGTTACGGGTTGCATCGCTTTCGGTGTTGTAAACCTTTTTTGCGGCATAGATGCAGTTTTCGTCACACGCGCCTACGCAAATACAATCGGTCATTAACAAATAACCTGCATAGGACTTATAGCCGCCAACCTCAATATCATCGCCCCAATAGCTTTGTTGCAGTGCGGAATACCAAGAGGTAACCGGTACGCTTTGTTGCTTGTAGGAGAAGAGTTGGGTTTGGCGATGGTCGCCGGCTTCTTTGTAGATCCAGTCTTCGCGGTAAACGTCATAGCATTCGGGAACAAAGTAAGGATATACGTAGATCACGCCGTTTTGCGCGTGCATATAGTCGGTCATGGTAAGGGTCTTGGGCATATAGCAGGGACCGTCCTCGGAGACAGGCTCGATGAAATATCCACTACCCTGGGTAGCATCGGTAGCATTGGTTACAATGTACCAGCCCTTGAAGATCCAGTTGGTCTTTTTAACGCGAGGAAGCTCTACCAAATCATCGGTGTTGATTTGATACTTGACTTGACTTGAAGTTAGGTCATCAACTGTGTTTTGGCTGCCGGTAACCTCCAAATAGTCGTAGGGCAAACCTGTTACGAGCTTGTTGTCACCGTTGGAGTTGAGCGCGTGAATGGTATAAACCAAATCGTCGCAAGAAACAGTAACGGTGTTATCGGCAACAAAGCTGCTCCACTCGATCAGAGTTCCCGCTTGACTCGCGCGGTTATCTGTATCTGCATAGGTGATGGTGGGCCACATGCCATCCTTAACTTCAAACTTGATTGAAACGTAAGCACCGTCAAAGAAGGTGAGCGTTTCACCACTTGCGATATCTTGTGTTTTGGTATTACCCGCTTGGTCGATTTCGTAGGTGACGGTACATTTGGTTACGTACGCATCAAAGCTTACGGTGAGGGTGTGCGTTGTAGCGGTTGCAACAACGTTTGCAACGGCAACCACAACAGTGCTCACCAAAAGCAAAGCGACCGACAACAGAAGCAGTACGGACTTGAAAATAGAGGTCTTGAATTGTTTTTTCATTTTGGTACTCCTCCTTTCATCGAATCATAATGGAATCGCCGTCGGCATCACCAATGGCTTTAATGGCATCGAGCGTAAAATGATTTGCTTCAACCGTGAACTGACCCTTGAGTGCTCCGCTTGCGTAAACCTTGAGGCGTGTTGCGCCCTCGGGAGCAAGACCGACCTGCTTAAGGGTTTCGAGGTTAACGATAGCGCCATTATCAAAGTAATCGTCGAACAGGCATACGTCAAGCAAAACAACGTCGCTTGCAGGTTGTGCTACGGGCTTGGGTGCAGGAGCAGGCTCTTCTTCCTCAACCTCTTCAAAAATTTCTTCTACTTCTTCCTCATAGGATTCTTCAAACTCTTCGCCTTCGATATCCTCGTAAATCTCTTCGGAATTCTCGTCGAGATATTCCTCTTCGATTTCTTCTTCGTAGTATTCTTCTTCCTCGGCTACCGCTTCGGATTCTTCTTCATAATACTCTTCTTCCTCAGCCGCAACCTCGGTTTCTTCTTCGTGGTATTCTTCCTCGTAGTATTCTTCTTCCTCGGCTACTGCTTCGGATTCTTCTTCGTAGTATTCTTCCTCAGCTTCTGCTTCGTCTTCTTCCTCGTAGACTTCTTCTTCGATCTCCTCGACTTCCTCGATAACCTCTTCTTCGGATTCGGTTTCTTCGATGGACTCTTCCTCGATGGATTCTTCCTCCTCTTCGAGAATTTCTTCTTCGATTTCTTCGACGGTTTCTTCTACGGGTTCTTCTTCGATGGGTTCGTCCTCTTCGAGGATATCATCACCGAACAAAGCCGCTACCGCACTTTGAATTTGCGCTACCTGCTCGGCGGTCGTTTCTTCGATTTCTTCTTCGATTTCGTCATCGATGATCTCTTCTTCGGGTTCCTCTGCGGGCTCTTCCTCGATAACTTCCTCAACAGTTTCTTCTTCAACCTCTTCGATAGCCTCTTCTTCGATTGCTTCCCCTTGAGATTCTTCGGGTTCTGCTTCGGTTTCTTCGATTTCTTCGATTTCTTCGATTTCTTCGATTTCTTCGATTTCTTCGATTTCTTCTGCTGTTTCCTCAACAAAAGGTTCTACTGCCTCGGGAGCAATCTCTTCTGTTTCTGCCTCGATGGGCTCTTCGGCAGGCTCGGGAAGAACCTCGATAGTACGGGTCTCCTCGGTAACCTCTGCCGCACTTCCGTTGCCGTAGTAACGCTCGGTGTAGTGACGTTCGGTTGTGCGAATGGTCTCGTGCGTGGTTGTAGTGGTGGTTGTGGTTCCGGAAGCTACGGGAGTCTCCTCTGCAACGGGTTCCTCGACAACGGGTTCTTCTTCGATAACCTCTTCTGCAACGGGCTCTTCGATAATGGGTTCCTCTTCGACGATTTCTTCTATGGTTTCTTCGACGGGTTCTTCCACGCGTTCGGGTTGGTCGTTGTCGAACTCCCAAGTGAAGTTTGCGTTTGCGGGAATAACGGTTTCGTCTTCCTCTGCCAATTGCGGTACGTGGTCGGGATCAAGCTCAAAGGTAGCCGCAGGCTTTTCTTCGCGCAGATACTCGCGAATGAGACCGCGAGAAATCAGAGTTTCGGTATCGGTAAAGGGATATTGCTCCTCGTAGTTAACTTCTTCGATGTCGATGGGAGAAAGTCCCTGCTCTTCACAAGCGCGTTGTACCAATTCGAGTGCAAGTGTAAGTTTGCGGGGAGAATTGACCTTGTAAAGGAAAGGCGTTTCGGCATACTTCTTTTTGCCGCCTACATCCTTGCCGCGATAAACGGAATCCTCAAGTGTGGAGGGTTCCAAAGCAAGATAAAGATCAAGCGTGCGGGGACGGACGTTGATTCTTGCGATTTGTGCGTGATCGTTTGTATAAGTGTCGATCGTCCAGCTCATGCGCTCCTTGGTGCCCTCGTAGCCCATAAGCGCGTTACGGATAGCGCTATAATACTTTTTGGTGCTGTGGCGAGATTGCATCAATTTTGCCTCGCAGCTCTTGCGATAACGTGCAACGATATGACAACCGGTCTCGGGGTCAAAGCCAACGATGCGCTCGTTGCCAAAGAGCTCGCTTTCATATTCGTCGTCGTTTTCTTCTGCATCGGCTTCTCTCTCTGCCTCATCCTCTGCATCCGGTTCTTCCTCGAAATCGGGTTCCTCAATGTCATTTTCATCCGTTTCGGGTTCTTCATACTCGGTTTCGGCAAATACGGGGGTGCTTTCGCTATTTTCAATAGGACGTTCAACCGGGACCTCACGCTCCATGCGGTGCTGGGTCTCAATCTTCATAAGCTCGGTAAGCGCCTTCAGCATCTGCTCGGTTGCGGCGTTGAGCTTTTCGCCCGTGCCCTCGGTAACGGTGGTGGTGTTGGTCTCTTTGATGATTTCTTTGGTGGTTTCGATGATATGCTTTTCGATGATGGGAGCTTGTCCCGCATAGGCGGGAGCACCCTCGGTGATAAGGGTGTGGGTGGTGGTTTGAGGCGCAGGTGCCTCGGGAGCTTGTGCAACAACCGCAGTTTCAACAACCTCTGCTTCTGCCTCGGTTACTTCTTCCACAACCTCTTCAACGGGTTCTTCTTCAACGATTTCTTCAACGATTTCTTCAACGGTTTCCGCAATGATTTCCTCTACGGGCTCTTCTACGGGCTCTTCAATAACCTCTTCGATGTATTCCTCGTTTTCGGTTGCGATCAGGTTAGAGACCGCCTCTTGTGCAGCCGTATCGCCATCGTAGTTATCGTCGTCATATACTTCTTGCACAGCAAGCTCCTCTTCGGCAGCTCTTGCCGCAGCCTCTGCGGCTGCTCTTTCGGCTGCTTCCTGTGCCGCTCTTTGAGCCGCTTGCTCTCTCTTCTCTGCCTCTTTTGCCGTCTTTGCGGAAATCAGCAAATATCCCTTGGCATACAAAACGACCAAGAGCAAACAAAGAATAAACGCACCAACTGCAGCAGCAATAGCCAGCACCAAAAGGGCCAGCTCCGCCGTAGCAGAAACCGCGCCAAAGGAAAGCGCCGCTACTGCGTAGTTCGCTCTCCCGTTGTTATTATATTCATTCTCCGGCAAGTCGAGCTCACCGCTGCGTGCACGACGCAATTTGCCAATGAGCATACAAATGCCTGCAATTTCGGCACCGAGAATACATGCCAAAGCAGCAATGGCAATGTAATAAATGTGTTCTACACTCAGCCCGATTGACATTGTTAAAAAGTGTTGAAGATTCAAGGTCTTGTCCCCCGTTCTGTCGAAATTTCCGACGACTTCCTGATTTAGAAAAATATGGATGGTCCAAATCATTCTATTCACATATATTGTATCACACCTTTCATTAAGAATCAATATATATTATAAAAAAACTTTACGGATTTTGCGTTTTTTCATCGCAAAATCCGTCAAAAAGTGATATTTGGTGCTCGGTTAACAAGGATTTTCAGCTCGCTGCAAAGCATGCGAATCTCGCCCGTGGCGAGGGCGTTTCCCGCGTGGTTGAAGTCGGCAGAGATGCGAAGCCTTTGCATAAAAACAGAGAAATGCTTTTCGATAAACGTCATACAAAAATTCTGCATCTCAAAAACAGAAGCATCAAGTGTTTTTAAGCGCCTATTGGCAGACTCGGCAATTTCGGTGGCTTTGGCGTAGGCATCCTTGCGTTCGGCATCAACGGCGTTTTTGGCAAGATACAAAAAATGCAAGGCGCGGTTGGTATCTGCCACACGCGATGCAAGCGTGCGACGAAATTCGGACAGATCGGCAACGCAAGAAATCAGCAACTGTCTTTTTTCTTCCATTGGCATAACCGAACGGCAAACCTCCGGGAACGTCGCCTGCCCGTTTTGTGTACCAAAAACACCGCTGTTCCCCATCATTTTTTTTGATAGATCCTCCGCAAGAACCGATATCTCCTGCAAAATCGCCTTTGCGGCATTCAATTTTGCAATACAATCCTCTTGCAAAGCGAGAGAAGAGGTGTCCGTTTGACGGGACACCTCTTGGCAATGCGCGCGCAGTGCAGGCTCATTGGAGGATGCCATTTCGCACACACGGTTGCTGATTTCTTGTGTATCGTTGTTAAAAAGATACTCAGAGTACATTTACAGTTTCCTTTTCTTCTGCATATTTGGGAACGTGCTTTATGCCGGGCAGATAGGTCGCGCTCTTGGGAACGGCAAAGCGGATGGCATTGGGCACAACCTCAACGGTAAATTTGTTTTGGCGGATGAGCTCTCCGTCAAAGGAATAAATAAAGCCTTCGGGAGCTTCAATTTCAATCTTTTTGCCGCGACGGTATTCCAAAATGTCAGCAAAACGTTCATCATCAAGATGCGTTCCTTCGGTATAAACGTTGACCAAACCAACAAACTTAAGAACAGAAATCGGCTTTACGAGGCAAACCTCAAGCAAACCATCATTATCAAGGGAACGGGGTGCGCAGCGGAAGGAACCGCCTACGTACTGACCGTTTGCAATGGTGCAAAGCAGAATATTGCCATCGGGATTGAGCAATTCACCGTCAACACTTACGCGACAAGCGTTTTTCATTGCTTTGAAAAGTCCGACAACAACGCCCGTGGTGTAAGCGTTTTTGCCACCGATGAGCTTTTTGCGGCGCACCTTCATCATGGTTTCGGCAACAGAGGAGTCAAAGCCGAAATGCGTAGCGTTAATAGCGTATTTGTTACCTACACGCATCAAATCAATATATTCTTCGGGGGCGTTGAGAAGTTCTTCGAGATTCCAGAACACCTTTTTGCCGCCATAGTATTTTACAAAGTCGTTTCCGCTTCCGCAAGGATAGCAGCTCATAGATGCGTGGGGGAAGCCAACCACACCGTTGACAACTTCATTAAGCGTTCCGTCTCCACCGCAGGCATAAAAACGCACGGGATCCTTGTGCTCGGTGCAATATTTGCGAATGTACGCGGTTGCATCACCCGGTGCTTGCGTTTCGTAAAGCTCGTAATCGACCTCTACCTTTTTCAGTTCCAAGATTTTTTTGATGTTATCAAAGGAATTATCCTTGCCGGCTGCGGGGTTGATGATAAAAATATGCTTCATAGCTGCCACTTTCCTTTTCGGTAATTTATTTTTTGCTTTTCGGTCGATTGGCTGATAGTGACGTAAAAGAAAAATCATAAGTATTTGACGTATGCGCCAAACGCGGACGGAATCGCATAGCTTTTATGGAGTTCCCCATTAGGAACCAAAAGCATGCCCGATTGCCCGTGCAGGCCGTCAAACTCGGGGGTAATGCGCACATCGTAGGCAATCATATGCCATTCGATATGTGTGAAAATATGTTTGGCATTCTCGATTTTTTGAATGCGCAAAGGCTCAAATCCAAGGGTGCGCAAATGTGCAAGAACTTCTTCCTCGTTCAAATGCCCATTGACGTTTGGCAACTCGTAAAGGCCCGACAGGAGCCCCTTTGCGGGACGCTTACACAAGGCTGTTCGATCACCGTCGCGAATGAGAAAAACGGTTTTTTCTTCAATGCGTCGCGGCTTTTTGGGGGAACGTACGGGAATTTCGTTGGTTTTGCCCTCTCGGTAAGCCTCGCAATTCTCGCGAAGCGGACACACCTCGCACATCGGCTCACGGTTGGGCGCGCAAACAGTGGCGCCAAGTTCAATTAGGCTTTGTGTAAAGTCACCTGCCTCGGTGGGAACCACAGGCAACAACGCCTCGCGATATTCTTTTTTCGTTTCGGGCAAAGTGATATCCGCATCACTCGCACTCACACGTGCAAGCACGCGCAAAACGTTGCCGTCGATAGCAGGAACACGCACTCCGTAAGCAATGGATGCAATAGCGCCTGCGGTGTATTCGCCAATACCCGGGAGCTTTATGAGTTCCTCATACGTCCGCGGCATCACGCCGCCAAACTGCTCTACCACCACGCGCGCCGCCTTTTGCAAATTGCGTGCACGGCTATAATATCCCAATCCCTCCCAAAGCTTCATCAATTTTTCTTCGGGAAGGGCGGCAAGAGCCCTTACGTCGGGGCAGGTCTCCAAAAATCGGGCATAGTACGGCTTAACCGCCTCTACACGCGTTTGCTGAAGCATGATCTCGGAGATCCATATTCGATAAGGATCGGACGTGTGCCGCCAAGGCAGATCGCGTTTATTTTGTTGATACCACAAAAGCAACGCTTTTACGGCGTGTGGAGTGAGAATCTCGTTCATTTTTAGCTTCCTTTGCTTTGGTTGTACCTATTATAGCACATCCCTTGCGAAAAATCAAGAAAAATAGAAAAATCGAAAAGACAAATGTATAGAAATTTGCCAAACCTCTTGCATTTTTGGCCCGAGAATGGTAAAATGGAATCACAAATCACAAGAAAGGATTTTCATTTATGGAATTTTTGCGATTTTTGGAAAGCATTCGCACACCTGTTGGTGATGCGCTGATGTCCTTCATTACCCTATTTGGCGAAGAAACACTCTTCATCGTGCTCGCGCTCGTATTCTTTTGGTGCATCGATAAAAAACGCGGATTTTATCTCTTGTTCACCTGCTTTGCGGGAACCATCTGCATTCAAGTTTTAAAAATGATCTTCCGCATTCCGCGCCCTTGGGTAATCGACCCCAATTTTACCATTGTGGAAAGCGCAAGAGAGGCCGCAACGGGATATTCCTTCCCCAGCGGTCACACACAGTGTGCCGCAGGTCTTTGGGGCGGAATTGCACGCTCTGCTAAGAAGCGTTCTGTTCAAATTGGCGGAACTGCCTTGGTTCTCTTGGTTGGACTTTCGAGAATGTACCTCGGTGTACACACCCCCTTGGACGTTTTGGTCTCCCTCGGAATTGCATTGGTTCTGATTTTTGGACTTTATTATGTGGTTTATCTCGGATTTGACAAACCGAACAGAATTTATATAGCAAGTGGCGTGCTTTTGCTTGCCGCAATTGCAAACCTGTTGTTTGTAACGCTTTATCAATTCCCTGCCAACGTTGACCCTACAAACCTCGCAAACGCACAAAAGACCGCGTGGCAAATGCTCGCGCTTGCCATTGGTGTTTGCCTCATCTACCCCCTCGACCGTCATTGGATCAAGTTTGAAACCAAAGCCGTTTGGTGGGCACAGCTCCTCAAGCTCGCTATTGGCGTAGGACTTGTTTTGGCAGTGCGTATGGGTCTCAAAGCCCCCCTCAATGCCATCTTTGGAACCAACATCGGCGCAGGTGTGCGTTATTTCCTCATTGTTGTGGTAGCCGGCATCCTTTGGCCGATGACATTCAAATTCTGGTCGAAACTCGGTAACGAAAAGAAAAAAGAATTTTAAATCATAACCACCCGTCAAACGGGTGGTATGCACAAGGGCTAAAAGCCCAATATTACTAGCCAGCGGCGGTCGCCGCTGGCTTTTGTTATGCAAAAGCGATTTGCACAACCAAAAAGCCTTCCCCTTGAGGTAGCGGAGC
>JAFYRH010000008.1 GCA_017559555.1 Clostridia bacterium | reverse complement strand
GTGTTACCGTCTCGGATGGTGGCTTCCCTATCTCTATTGTTGTGGATGCTTCCCTTGAGCAAGACGGTTATAGAATTGAAGCAAATCTCTCGGGCAACGAGGGTATGACCATCAAAGGCGACAACAACGGTGTTCTTTACGGCGTTTATAACTTTCTTGAAAAGTACGCAGGTATTCGCTACTTGACCCCCACCCTTGAGCTCTGCCCCAAGGGAGAGATCACCATTCCCGACGGTCTCGTTCTGGAATACGCTCCCGTTATGAAGGCGCGCCGCCTGACTTGGCACTGCATTGCTTCCAGCCCCGAGTGGTGCGTAAAGCAAGGTATCAACTTTGGCGTGAACATTCCCGAGGAGCTTGGCGGTCAACGCCTCAACTATGGCAAACTCTTTGTGCACACCTTTAACATCCTTTGCGAATCCACATACCCCTATCCCGCATACGGTACCAATCCTTGTATGACCGACCCCGAAGTGCTTGCAAAGGTGATCAAAAACGTGCGCACGGTGCTTGAGGAAAACCCCAACGTCAATATCGTTTCGGTTTCTCAAAACGACTTCGATGGCTACTGCAAGTGCCCCAACTGTGCAAAGATCGAAGCCGAAGAAGGCAGCCCTGCAGGACCTCTGGTTCGCTTTGTCAACGCAGTTGCCGAAGATCTCGAAAAGGATTATCCCAACCTCACCATTGATACTTTGGCATACAAATACACGCAAAAGACCCCCAAAATTACAAAACCCCGTCACAACGTGTGCATTCGTCTTTGCTCCATCAACTGCTGCTTTACCCATCCGCTTGATAACAAAGATTGCCCTCGCAGCAAGACGTTCTATGAGGATATCGTTAACTGGGGCAAGATCTGCAAAAAGCTCCACATTTGGGATTACACCACAAACTTCCACTATTATATCTCCACCTTCGCAAACTTCGGTGTTATTCACAAGAATATGAAATTCTTTGCCGAAAACAACGTCGTTTCTATGTTCCCGCAAGGCAACGGTCAAGGTGTTTCGGGTGAGTTTGGCGAGGTTCGTGCTTATCTCCTTGCAAAGCTGATGTGGAACCCCTATATGACCGAAGAAGAATACTACGCTCACATGGACGAGTTCCTTGAAGCCTACTACGGACAAGGTTGGAAGAACATTCGCGCCTTTATCGACAAGACCACAGAGCTTGCCGCAAATGGCGGATTTAACATCAATAAGGCAGACGAGAGCGAAGGCTCTCCCGTTTGCGGACAAGGTATTTACGGTCATCCCTTTACCGCCATCACACGCGGTGAATACCTCGAAAACGAAGCTTACTTTGAAGAACTTTGGACAAACGCTCTTGCCAATGCAGGCGACTGCCGCGAGCACGTGGAACGCTCGATGATGCAATGGAGACTCACCAAGCTCTATTTGCACCCCAACGCAGAGGAAGCACAAAAGCTGATTGATGATGCAAAAGCTGCAGGCGTTGTTTGGAAAGAAGGTCAATTCAACGTACAACCCGAATCCGACCTCTCCAAGAGCCCCTTCTTCTGGAAGTACGGCAAATAACATCCCTTAACATCTCTACGAATTTAAGGAGAAAGATCTATGAAGAAAATTCTGATTTCTTTACTCGTTTTGGCAATTATGATTCCTGCGTTCACCGCTTGCGCGGCAATTCCCGAAACTGTTGCAACAAGCAATACGTTTTCTACCGATTTGGCATCCGGTTGGCAGAGCGCATCTCAAGCTGCGCAAAACTCTCAAACAACCGAGAGCGAACAAACGGAAGAAGACGCGCAACAATCCGACGCTGTCAACTCCGACACACTGACACTGACGGAGGTTTCCATCTTTACGGGTGAAACCGAGAGCGAAGTATATGCAGGCGAAGAGCTTGCAAAGTATCTGCAACAAAAGAACGTTACCGTTCAAGAAGCCGGCGCATTCCCCATCACACTCTCCATCGATTCCTCTCTTGAGGACGATGCTTTCGTCATCACTGCCGTCACCTCCGGTGAGAATGCAGGCATGACCATTGTTGGCGGCAACGAGCGCGGTGTTCTTTATGGCGTTTACAAGTTCCTTGAGGAGCTTGGCGGTGTTCGCTACTTTATGCCCGGTCTTGAAACCGTTCCGAATAGCGAGATCGTGATTTCCGACGGCGTTGTTCTCGAATACACCCCCTATTTTGAATCTCGCCGTATGAATTGGAACTGCGTTACCTATGATGCAGAATGGTGCAACAAGCAAGGCATTAACACCAACAACGCTGACATGAGCGGCAAATACGGTGGCTCTTGGAACTACGGTCCCTACTTTGTTCACACGCTTGGTGCCTTGACCGAAACCGGCGGTGGCGCTTCCACAAATCCCTGCCTCTCCTTGGATTCTCCCGAGGGTCAAGCAAACTTCGAAAAGACCATCAAAAATTTGCGTGCGGCTCTTGAAGCAGACCCCACCATCAATATCGTTTCGGTTTCTCAAAACGATAAAAACGTATACTGTGAGTGTGAATACTGCTTGGCTTCTTACGCGCTCTACACCACCAACGCAAACGATAAAGAAGCAGGTGGCACCGCAGGTAACCTGCTCGTGTTTGTCAACAAGGTAGCAGAGGTTCTCGAAGAAGATTATCCCGACCTGATCATTGACACCTTGGCTTACAACTACACACAATCCGCTCCTGTTGGCATCGTTCCCCGTGACAACGTTTGCATTCGTTTGTGCTCCATTCGCGTATGCTTTATGCATCCCTTTACCGAGTGTCCCGACGCAAAGGGTCCCAACGGTATTGCTTGGACAAGAACCGCAAAGTTCCGCACCGACTTTGTAGACTGGGGTAAGATCTGTGACCGCATCTTCATTTGGGATTACACCACCAACTTTGCTTACTACATCGCGCCCTTCTGCAACTTCGGTTCTATGCGCGAGAATATGCGTTTCTACCACGAAAACGGTGTGCGCGGTATGTTCCCGCAGGGTAACAGCCAATCTATTTCCGGTGAATTTGGTGAGCTCCGCGCTTACCTGCTCGCAAAATTGATGTGGAACCCCTACATGAGCGAGGAAGAATATAACCAACACATGAATGAGTTCCTCCAGGCTTACTACGGAGCCGGTTGGATCTACATTCGTCAATACATTCAATTCTCCATCAATATGGCTGCAGATAGCTGCATCAACATCTACGAGGCACCGCTCGAATCCATTACCGAGGCAGAATACAGACAAATGGAAGCTACCTTTAACGGTTGGTGGGAAAGAGCCGAGTTGATTGCCGGTGACAGAGCAGACGCAGTTCACCGCTCCGCACTGCAATGGCGTTACATTCAACTCCTGCTCCACCCCGACAAAGAAGCTTGCGCGCAATTTGTTGCCGAGGTAGAAGCCTACGGCATCCGTTGGGCAGAAAGTGCAGGCAACAACAAGCCGCTCAATGAAATGTTCACCAATCTTTATCCCAAAGACGACGGCACTACCGGTGACGGTCCGCACGACGGTGGAGACCCTATGAACCCTTAACGGTTCATCTTAAAAAGATAATTTATTTTGCGAAAGGCTCTCTTTATACAAGGGAGCCTTTTTTGTTTTAATGCCTTTAGGCAGTTGAGTGCGAAGCACGAAACAGACAACAAACTACTATGTAGTGGGCAACAAAGGTTATACCCTTGCTTTTTGAGAGAAGATTTAGTATAAGGCTTCCCCTTGAGGGGAAGCTGTCACCGAGAGGTGACTGATGAGGTGTAGCCGCCATAGGCGGCGTTTGGACGCGAGTGTTCTTAACGGATGCTGCGCATCCTACACCTCATCCGTCTCGCTTCGCTCGCCACCTTCCCCTCAAGGGGAAG
>JAFYRH010000001.1 GCA_017559555.1 Clostridia bacterium | reverse complement strand
AGGCATCAGGAGTCCGAAAAATCAATTTTGCCGATCTTTCCCCTGTAATGGCAACCTCCTACGTGGAAAGACATTACATCAGCCCGGAGTTTGCTACAAAGGATACCCCTCATGCGCTGTTTTTGCAGGAGCCTGCGGGAATTGCTGTGATGGTATGTGAGGAGGATCATTTGCGTATTCAATCCATTCTTTCGGGACTTTCTCTTGATGAGGCTTACCAAAATGCCTCGGCAATTGAAAATCGTCTTGATGCGGATTTCGATTTTTCTTACAGCGATCATCTCGGGTACCTGACACATTGCCCCAGCAATCTCGGCACGGGCATGCGTGCATCGGTTATGATGTTCCTGCCCGCTCTTTCGCGTAGCGGTTATATCGCTTCCCTTGCCGCTCAGCTTGCAAAGCTTGGTCTTGCTATGCGCGGTCTATTTGGCGAAGGCAGCGGCAGTGCCGGATGTATGTATCAAATTTCCAATCAAATCACGCTTGGTGTCAGCGAAAGTGAAATTCTCGGCAAACTGACAGAAGCCGTACGCCAAATTAGCGAAAGCGAATTGCAAGCAAGAAAGAACATTGCTGAAGACGCACTTGATAAACTGACGGATAAGGTTGCAAGAAGTGTGGGCATACTAAAACATGCCTATATGATCAATACCGAGGAGTTTATAAAACTCTTTTGTGAGGTTCGCCTCGGCATATCAAAAGGTCTTGTTGAGGGGATTACCTATGAACAATTAGGAACCCTTTTGGTGGAAGCCATGCCTGCTACACTAACACTTTCCTCCGAAAGTACTCCCAAGGGAGAGGCAGCACGCGATAAGCTTCGTGCCGCACGCATCAAGGCTGTACTTGAAGCGGCAGGCTGAACACTCGAATAGAAAGGATATAAAATGAGGAACCGATTTACGCAAAAAGCACAAAATGCGCTCAACTTTTCTCTTGGAAGCGCTTCTGATATGGGACACACCTACATTGGTTCGGAACACCTACTGTTAGGTCTTTGCCGCGAAGAAAGCGGAGTTGCCGCGCATTATTTGCAAAGCCGCGGAGTAGATGCAGAAAAGGTCAAAAATGCCATCATTCGACTTGCCGGTGCAGGTGTCCCATCTTCTGTCTCTGCCACCGATATGACACCGCGTACAAAAAGTATTATTCAAGCATCTCTTACGGAGGCGCAACGGTGCGGTCAAGAACTCATTGGAACAGAGCATCTGCTCCTTTCTATTCTTCGCGAAGAAGATTCGGTTGCTGTGCGTATTTTGGAAAGCTTCAATATTCCAATCAATGACATTTCAAACGATCTCTCCGCTTATATCGGAGCTTCCCCCACAATTGACGGTCTGCATTCCTCAAAAGGCAAAAACAATGAAAAAGGACACACAACTCCCCTGCACTCCACGCAAACGCTGAAAAACTTTGCGCGTGACCTATGTGAGCTTGCCGCAGCCGGAAAAATTGACCCCGTTATCGGGCGTGACACAGAAACCGAGCGTCTTATTCAAATTCTCTCACGTCGACAAAAGAACAATCCCTGCCTCATTGGTGAACCGGGTGTTGGTAAAACCGCCGTTGTTGAAGGACTTGCCGCTCGCATTGTAAAAGGCGACGTTCCCGAAAGCTTGCTTGATAAAATTGTTGCAACACTCGATATCGCATCGATGATTGCAGGCGCGAAATACCGTGGTGAATTTGAAGAACGCTTTAAAAACGTGTTGGAAGAAGCTCGCAAAAATCCAAATATCATTCTTTTTATTGATGAAATTCACACCATTATCGGTGCGGGTGCGGCAGAGGGTGCCGTGGATGCCGCAAACATCATAAAGCCTGCACTCGCGCGCGGTGAATTGCAGGTGATTGGAGCTACTACCATTTCGGAATACCGCAAACACATCGAAAAAGATGCCGCTCTTGAGCGTCGTTTTCAAGCCGTAAACGTTGGAGAACCCTCCCCCAAAGATGCCTTGGAAATTTTGCGCGGCTTGCGCGAAAAATACGAAGCACATCACAAGCTTGCCATTTCTGAGGAAGCTTTGCGTGCGGCGATTGAGCTCTCGGTTCGCTATATTGCAGACCGATATCTGCCCGATAAAGCAATCGATCTCATAGATGAGGCGGCATCTCGCTTACGAATCCGTGCATATACCTCTCCCGAAGCCATTAAGCACAAGGAGGAAGAATTGAAAACGGTTTGCCGAGAAAAAGAAACCGCTATTCTTGCACAAGAATTTGAACATGCCGCCGCTCTGCGTGACAAAGAGCAAACGCTAAAAAAAGAAATCGAAGAAGAAAAATCCAGTTGGCGAACCTCTCAAGATGCCATTTCTCTAACGGTCACCGAGAGGGATATTGCGGAGATCGTCACGCAATGGACGGGTATTCCCGTACACAGTCTCCTTTCTGAAGAAGAAGAGCGTTTGCTTCACTTAGAGGAACGTCTCAAATCGCGCGTTATCGGTCAATCGGATGCCGTTGCGGCAGTTGCAAAAGCCATTCGCCGTGGCAGAATCGGTCTCAAAGATCCCAAGAGACCCATCGGCTCATTCATTTTTATGGGACCCACGGGCATTGGCAAAACCGAGCTTGCTCGCGCACTTGCCGAAATCATGTTTGGAATCGAAAGTTCAATGATCCGCTTGGATATGTCGGAATATATGGAAAAACACAGTGTTTCCAAACTGATCGGTTCTCCGCCCGGATACGTCGGCTTTGATGAGGGTGGACAGCTGACCGAAAAGATTCGTCGCAAACCGTATTCGGTGGTACTGTTTGACGAAATCGAAAAAGCGCATCCCGATGTTTTCAATATTCTTTTGCAGGTGCTTGAAGACGGGCACCTGACCGATTCTCAAGGACGGCAGGTGGATTTTCGAAACACGATCATTATTCTAACTTCAAACGTGGGGGCAAACGAATTATCGGCTTCCAAAGCACTTGGATTTGTGTTAGATGCTCCCGAAAGTGAAGAAAACGAAAAACACGAGCGCATGATGCGTGCATTGCGTTCTACATTTCGCCCTGAATTTCTCAATCGCGTTGATGAAATCGTCATTTTTAACAGCTTGTTAAAGGAGGATATTGCCGAAATTGCGCGATTGATGCTTGATGGGGTCAAGGAACGTTGCAAAAGCATTGGCATTTCCCTTTCTTTCTCGCCTCAAGTTGCCGAGTTTCTTGCCGCAAAAGGCTTTGATGCCAATTGGGGGGCTCGCCCTCTGCGTCGCACCATCATGCGACTTGTGGAAGATAAACTTTCAACCGACTTGTTAGAAGGAAAATTTAAAGCCGGTGATGCCATTGTTGCAAATGTCAAAGAAAACGAAATCATATTTGTAAAAAAATAGACAAATGGACAGAGAATTTGTTCTCTGTCCTTAACTTTTTTTCAAAAAAATAACACAAGCGCACAAATATATGTTATAATATAATTAACTATACTTTATGAGAGGAGAAGCGTATGAAAAAAATGCCAAAATGGATGAGAATCCTTTGCTTGATACTTGTCATTTCCCTTTTTCCGGTTGTTACCTTAATTTTGGCAAACGCTGACACTCGCTATTTTGAGGGCGATGCTGAAGTATACTATCAAGAATTGCTTAACGTAGGCTTTCCCGAAGATTATGCGCGCTCTTTGACAGAATTACATTTACTCCACCCAAATTGGAGCTTTACTCCCCTGCTCATCACCGAGGGAAATCCCCTCTACAGTTGGGATTACATTATTGAGCAGGAAACCAAAGATCCCTCTCTCAATTTGATATCAAGTAACGAGAACTACCTCGCTTACCGCCATCTCTTCAATTTGGAAACCTACGATTCGGGATATTATCAGGCTTCCCAGGCGGCGGTGGAATATTTTATGGATCCTCGCAATTTCCTCAACGAAACCGATATCTTTCAGTTTTACAACCTTTCGGCAGTACATAACGTAGGTATTGAAGAAGTTGAGGCTGTGCTTACAAATACCTTTATGGAAAATTCAAGCCTTGAAAACGGTAAAACCTTTGCCGAATATTTCCTTGAAATCGGTCAAGAGCTTGACGTCAATCCCGTTTATCTTGCCGTAAAAGCGCGTCAAGAGCAAGGCGTTGCAGGTTCATCTCCCGTTTTGAGTGGAGAATGTGGCACCCTGCTTGCCGACTACTATGCAAACGGAACGCAAACCTCTGAGAGCGGTAACAAGGTTCTCGCCCCCAGCGATGGATATACCGAGGAAGAATT
>JAFYRH010000081.1 GCA_017559555.1 Clostridia bacterium | reverse complement strand
ATATACGCAAAAGCATATCGAGCCGCAGGTATATCGAGTTGCATCGGCAACATATCGAAAATCCCGCCAGGGATTTATCTCGATGCGTGATGTCCATTTGGGACATCGCGCTATGCCCCATTTCTCTTTGTCTCTCTCGGAGAGACGCCCATCATCTGCTTATACTGACGGAAGAAAGACGAATAGTCGCTAAACTCATATTTGGCGCAAACGTCGGCGGCGGACATACCGCCCGCAAGGTCGGCTTGCGCGGCAAAGAGCTTTTTCTGCGTGATGTATTTCTTGAGCCCGATGTGCATTTCTTGCGAAAAAACGTTTTGCACATAGGATTTGGAAAGCATCATTTCGCGTGCCAAAAAGTCGGCATCGAGCGGTTTTTCAAGATTTTCGGCAATCAATTTCAGCATGGTTTCCACCAAGGGGTTTCGTGCCGATTCCACGGGGGTGGAGCTATCCAAACGGTAACTGCAAAAAATGAGGAGCTCGCGCAAAAGCGAGCGGCAAACCAGCGAAAAATCATCGGGGGTGTAGGTCTCGCGGTAGAGGGCGAGCAAATGGAAGAATCGGCAACAGTCGGCATCCTCACCGATGTTGAGAATAGTCGGTTTTGCAAACAGCTTTTGGCGATGCTCCAAGGGGATGATATCGGGGGAAAAGTCGAGAACGTAGTTCTCATAGGGGTGAGGAGAGCGGGGAATGAAGTAGTGATAGGTCGCCTGCGGAATGATGAGCAAGTCATAAGGTTTTGGATGGTGCAGGATGCCGTCGATGTTGAAGTTTGCATCTCCGCGAACAAACAAAAGCAACTCACAGCAAGCGTGCGTATGTTGTGCATACTGCGCCGCACTCGGATTTTCGACGTATTTATGCGATATTTCAAAAATCGGACCTTTTGACGTGATTTCAAACATAGCCGCACCTCGCTTTCTTCCTTTTCTTATATAGTATCACAAAAAAGTAAGAATTGCAATATAAAAAATAAAAAAACCCCTTTCTTTTTCCATTTTATTATGATATACTAAACTTGTATCGGTGTGTACACCGAAAAAGTTTGTAGATTTTACACATGAATACAAGGAGGATTTGTATTATGAAGAAAATGAAAGTTGCTATTATTGGTCAAGGACGCAGTGGTCGCGGTATTCACGGCGAGTACTTCCTTTCCAAACTGAATGATAACATCGAAGTTGTTGCTATCGTTGACGAGATCGAAGAGCGTAGAGTAAGAGGTATGGAAGAGTTTGGTTGCGACGGTTACGCAAACTACACCGAACTGTTCGGCCGCAAGGATATCGACCTCATCATCAACGCATCCTTCTCCCACATGCACTATGCAATCGCTAAGGATTGCCTGCAACACGGCTACAACGTGCTCAACGAAAAGCCCTTTGCAAAGACCATTTACGAGTGCATGGATTTGATGAAGACCGCAAAAGAAAACAACGTCATCATCACCGCTTTCCACCAATCTCTCTACGGTCCCACCGTACTCAAGATGAAGGAAATCATCGCGTCGGGTAAGATTGGTAACGTAAAGCAAATCAACCTGCGTTACTCCAGCTTCGGCCGCCGTTGGGACTGGCAAACTCTGCAATCCTTCTGCGCAGGTGGCGTATATAACACCGCTCCTCACCCCATCGGCATCGCTCTCGACCTCATCGATTGGGATCCCCAAGCAAAGGTTGCATACTCTCACCTCGATATGGCTCTCACCTCCGGTGACGCAAACGATATGGCAAAGCTCATCATCACCGCTCCCGGCAAGCCCATCATCGACGTTGAAGTTAACAGCGCAGACGGTTTCCCGTCCAAGAACTTCAAGGTTATGGGCGACCTCGGCACCATCACTTGCGGTGTAAGCGGCGCAGTAACCGTTAAATACATTGTTCCCGATGAGTTGGAGCCCCGTCCGGTTATCTCCACTCCTCTTACCAACCCCGAAACCCGCAAGCCTATGTACTGTGGCGAAAAGCTGCCCTTGCACGTTGAAGAAGTTCCCACCGAGGGCGACCCCTTCAGCACCGCTTGCAACCTGTTCTACAACCAAATGTACGAGACCATCATGAACGGTGCTCCCTTGTACGTAACTCCCGAAAAGGCAAGCAAGGCAATCGAGCTCATCGAAGTTATGCACGCT
>JAFYRH010000080.1 GCA_017559555.1 Clostridia bacterium | reverse complement strand
CTCTGCAAACGTGGAAAAGTCGATATGATTATTACGAAATCGATCTCCCGATTCGCACGGAACACTCTCGATTGCCTTAAGTACACAAGAATGCTGAAGGAGATCGGGGTGGATGTATACTTCGAAGAACAAGGCATACACAGTACACAACCCGGCGCGGAATTTTATATCACCATATACGGCAGCATCGCACAAAGCGAATCTGAAAACATTAGCGCCAATGTTAAATGGGGCAAGGCACAAAGTGCAAAGGAAGGCAGGGTGAGCTTCCAATACAAGCGCTTCCTCGGTTATCGCAGGGGCGAGGACGGCAAACCCGAAATCGATCCCGAACAAGCCCCGATCATAAGAATGATATATGAGAGATTCCTTGCAGGCGATAGCATCGAAGGAATTATCGCAAAGCTCCATGAGATGAACATCCCCTCCCCAAGTGGTAACGCAACGTGGCAAAAATCAACGGTTATATCCATCCTATCCAACGAGAGATACAAGGGTGATGCCATCATCAATAAAACCTACATCTCGGATTGCATTACGAAACAAGTGAAGGTAAACGACGGAATACAAAGACCGAAATACTATGTGGAAAACAACCACCCTGCAATCATTGACTCCGCCACCTTCGCAAGAGTTCAAGAGGAACTCTCAAGAAGAACAGGCAAACGTAAGGTTAAGCAGGTTGGAACGAAAACCGAGCAAGGAAAATACTCGAGCAAGTACGCCCTTACCGAACGGTTGCTCTGCGGTGAGTGCAAGACACCTTATCGAAGATGCACATGGACGGTAAAAGGTCAAAAGAAAATTGTATGGAGATGCATCAACCGACTTGACTTCGGCAAGAAATACTGCCATGAGTCCCCAACCATCGAAGAAAGCGTTCTCCACGAAGCCATCATGAAAGCAATCATGGAAACCGCACAACAGAACATCGATGTGCTAAAAACACTAAAAGTACATATCGGCATGGGCTTGCACGGTGAAGAAACTGAGGACATCAGTCTAAGCCTGCAGATCAGAATGGCAGAAATTGATGCCGAATTTAATGCCATGCTAAATGCGATATCCTCTGACGATATAGACAAGTTCGACGAGCAAAGAGCAAGCGAGCTGCTGAACGAGAAAAACAGCATACAAAGTCAGCTTGCGGAGATTTCGGATAGTCGGCAAAAACGAGAAAGTACAGAGTCAAGACTCAACGAAATTTACACCATTCTCGACGGACTCAAGAACCACCCTATGGAATACGATGACCAAATCGTTCGACAGATAATCGAGTGCGTGATCGTCGAATCCAAGGAGCAAATCAGAGTGATATTCGCTGGAGGATTGGAGGTGACTCAATCGTTGATATAAAAGACCGTGGGAGTTCGAAACCTTAATGCAAAACGCCAAAAATATCTTTTTCGTAGCATCTTGACAAAGAAAAAAGCTCGCCATTCGGCGGGCTTTTTTCTTTGGCTGGGGTGCCCCGCGAAGCCCGCTTCGTGCGCTTGCGCGCGAATGGGGTTCGGTTATCCCACGCAGAGCAGCACCTGCTTGCAGAGCGATGGCAAGTGGGATATTTTCGCGCACCGCGCGAATACCCCTGCACCCATCGGGTTTTCGCTCGCCATTCGGCGGGCTTTTTCGTTGGTCGGGGTGCCCCGGCGAATCCTGCTTCGTGCGCTGGCGCACGAATGGGGTTCGGTTTCCCCGCGCAGAGCGGCGGTCGCTTGCGAGCCGACGGCAAGCGTGGGAATTTTCGCCGCAGGCGAATACCCCTGCACCAAATCTTCTTTTCGCTCGCCGTTCGGCGGGCTTTTTTATTTGCTTAAGATCCCTTCTACAACCTCTCGCGGCGCGCCACTCACAGCGACAAAGACTCCCTTCATTTCCTATATATTTTTTCTGAAGTCATATTGAAAATTTCGCAATTGCGTGATATAATCACAATAGACATCCACAAAACACAACTTCAGTATATAGGAGGAAGAAAATGACGAAGCATTTGCCATTATCCGTTCGGGTACCGATCGAAGCGGATAACCCAAGTATTTGCCGCAAAGAAGATCTTTGCATCAAGTGCGGACAATGCCGTGAGGTCTGCACCAACGACATCGGTGTTCACGGTACATATTCCTTCGAACAAACCGGAGGAAAGGCCATCTGCATCCACTGCGGACAGTGCGCCAACGTTTGCCCCACCGCAAGTATTACAGAGGTCTATGAATATCCCGACGTAAGAGCTGCGATTGCCGATCCCGACAAGATCGTCGTTGTCAGCACCTCCCCCTCCGTGCGCGTGGCATTGGGCGAGGAGTTCGGAATGGAAAAGGGAAGCTTCGTGCAGGGCAAAATGGTTGCACTTCTGCGCGCGCTGGGTGCAGACTACGTGCTTGATACCAACTTCGCCGCTGACCTTACCATCGTGGAGGAGGCAAGCGAGCTGATCCGTCGCATCACGACAGGCGACAAGCCCCTGCCACAGTTTACCAGCTGCTGCCCTGCGTGGGTGAAGTTCGCGGAAACCTACCATCCTGAAATGCTTCCCCACATCTCCTCCGTGAAAAGCCCCATCGGCATGCAGGGTCCTACCATCAAGACCTACTTCGCACAGAAGATGGGCATTGATCCGAAAAAGATCGTTAACGTGGCACTCACGCCCTGCACGGCTAAAAAGTTTGAGATCCGCCGTGAGGAAATGAACGCCGCGGGCAGAAAGCTCGGCATCCCCGAAATGCGCGATATGGATCACGTGGTGACCACGCGCGAGCTTGCGCTTTGGGCAAAGGAAGCAAGCATCGACTTCTCTGCCCTTGAGGACAGCGATTACGACCGCTTTATGGGTGAGGCATCCGGTGCCGGCGTGATCTTCGGCAACACGGGCGGCGTGATGGAAGCGGCGCTTCGCACCGCCTATTCCTATATCACCGGCGAGGTGCCCCCCAACGCGTTGCTTGACCTCAAGCCCGTTCGCGGATACGAGGGCATCCGAGAAGCAAGCCTTGATATCAAGGGTACGACCGTCAACGTGGCCGTTGTTTACGGCACAGCAAATGCCGGAAAGCTTATCGAGCTTATCAAGAGCGGAGAGAAGAGCTACCACTTCGTTGAGGTGATGACCTGCCCCGGCGGATGCATCGGCGGCGGTGGTCAGCCACGTGATTTTGCGGCAGATGCCAATGCAAGTCGCAAGGCAAGAATTGAAAGCCTTTACAAAAGAGATGCCTCTATGACGCTTCGTCTGAGCCATGAGAACCCTGAGATCAAAGAGCTTTACGAGGAATTTTACGGCGAACCGCTGAGCGAGCTTGCGGAAGAAATGCTCCACACAATGTATAATGATCGCTCCGGCGACATCAATAAAAACATTCAAAAAGGAGAAACAAAGAAAATGGCTAAATGGAAATGCACCGTGTGCGGTTATATTCACGAGGGCGATATGCCCGAGGGCTTCAAGTGCCCCATTTGCAAGGTTCCTGCCTCTAAGTTCGTGAAGATCGAGGAAGCACCTGCGAAGAACCCCTATGCAGGCACCAAGACCGAGAAGAACCTTTGGGAGGCATTCGGAGGCGAATCTCAGGCAAGAAACAAGTACACCTACTTTGCATCTGTTGCCAAGAAGGCGGGATACGAGCAGATCGCCGCACTCTTCCTGCAGACCGCAGAGAACGAAAAGGAGCACGCAAAGCTCTGGTTCAAGGCACTGGGCGAGCTGGGTGACACCGCCGAGAACCTGCTGCACGCAGCACAGGGCGAGAACTACGAGTGGACGGATATGTACGATAACTTCGCCAAGGACGCTGAGGCAGAGGGCTTCCACGACCTTGCCGCACAGTTCCGCGCAGTTGCTGCTATCGAGAAGACCCACGAGGAAAGATACCGCGCTCTTCTTGCCAACGTAGAGGAGAAGAAGGTGTTTGAAAAGGCAGGCGTGACCGTTTGGGAATGCCGCAACTGCGGACATCTTGTGATGGGCACTGCCGCTCCCGAAACCTGCCCCGTTTGCAACCATCCCAAGGCCTACTTCG
>JAFYRH010000079.1 GCA_017559555.1 Clostridia bacterium | reverse complement strand
GTGAATATTCCGCATACGTGGAACAATATCGACGGTCAAGATGGCGGTGATGATTACTACCGTGGCACATGCGTGTACAAAAAGGATTTTGTTGCGCCTGCTTTTGGCGAGGATGAAAGACTTTATATTGAGTTTGCAGGTGTCAATGCTTCGGCAAAGGTAATTATCAACGGCAAAACCGTTGCCGAGCACGATGGCGGTTATTCCACCTTCCGCGCTGATATTACCGATTGTGTAGTAGCAGAAAATCACATGGTTGTCGAAGTAGATAACTCAAAAAACGACCGCGTATATCCCCAAAAAGCTGATTTTACATTTTACGGTGGAATTTATCGTGATGTCAAACTCATTACGGTGAACCAATACCACTTTGATATGGATCATTTTGGCGGCAGAGGATTGGCGGTTTGTCCCGAAGCAGAGGTTGGCGGCGAAGATGCGGCTGTTTGGGTCAGAACCTGGCACAATGCAAAAGAAGCCGGCAAGGTATCCGTCGTTCTCAAAGATGCCGAAGGACGTATTGTCGGTACGGGTGACGATACCGATGAGACCATCGTTATTGAAAAAGCACATCTTTGGCACGGCATTGAGGATCCCTACCTTTATACCTGTGAAGCAACTCTTTCGGTAAATGATAAGGTGGTCGATTTTGTTTCTTGCCGCTTTGGCGTACGTTCTTTCCGTATAGATGCACAAAAGGGATTCTTCCTCAATGGCAAAGAATACCCCTTGCGCGGTGTCTGCCGTCATCAAGACTGGAAGGGAATCGGCAACGCCATTACCAAAGAGCATCACGATATCGACATGGCAATGATTCGCGAGGTCGGTGCCAATACCATTCGTTTGGCACATTATCAGCACGATCAGTATTTTTATGATCTGTGCGATGAATACGGTATGGTCGTTTGGGCGGAGATCCCCTATATTTCCGAGCATATGCCAAACGGTCGCGAGAATACCATCAGCCAAATGAAAGAGCTGATTGTTCAGTGTTATAACCATCCCTCCATTTGCGTTTGGGGCATTTCCAATGAAATTACTATTTCCACAACCAAGAGAGCGGATATGCTTGATAACCATCAAGTTCTTAATGATTTGATCCACGAAATGGATCCCAGCCGCCCTACAACGCTTGCGTGCTATGCAATGTGCGCACCCTTTGATTCGGTAGGACATCTTTCCGATGTCGTTAGCTGGAACCTCTATCTTGGATGGTATACCCCCTTTATGTGGCTCAACAATTTGTGGGTGGATTATTTCCATAAGCGTTATCCCAACCGTTGTCTTGGATATTCCGAATACGGTTGCGAATGTATGCCCAACTTGCATTCCTCTTATCCCAGACGTGGCGACCAAAGCGAAGAGTACCAATGCAAATACAACGAGTATATGCTCAACTTTTTCGACAAGCGTCCCTTTATGTGGGCAACCCACCTTTGGAATATGTTCGACTTTGCAGCCGATGCAAGAAACCAGGGCGGTGAACCCGGCATGAACCACAAAGGGCTTGTTACTTTTGACAGAAAAACGAAAAAAGATAGCTTCTACCTCTATAAAGCTTGGTGGAGTAAAGATCCCTTTGTTTACATTGCAGGCAGACGTTACGTCGACCGTGCAGAAAAGAAGACCACCGTTAAGGTGTATTCCAACTGCCCTGAGGTTACGCTCTACGTCAACGGTGAAAAATATGCAACGCAAACAGAGAATAAGGTTTTCAGCTTCCGCATTCCTCTCAAAGGCGAGGTTAAAATCAAGGCTGTTGCAGGTGAATGTTGCGATGAAATTGCAATATGCCATGCAAAACTGCCTAACCCCGCATATAAACTTGGAAAGAAAATTGCCGGTGGCGGCAACTGGACTTAATCGGCAAAAGGAGAAAACACAATGAATGAAACAAACGGTCTCAACCGTGCTAAATTTTATCAGTTGGCATTGTTCCCAATGAACAATGGCGCAACAAACGTATATTTTGTACTGATTCTTTCTTACATTGCCAATTTCGGCAACGCAGTTCTCGGTCTTGCAATGCT
>JAFYRH010000078.1 GCA_017559555.1 Clostridia bacterium | reverse complement strand
TTTCAAGGGCGAACCGAACGTGTATTTATTATATTAGTAGGCTTCGACGGGGTGCGCTCCCGTTACCACTCGCGCCGCATATAATCTATTCCGTATGTGAAAAGTGGAAGCTTTGGCTTCAATAAGGGTGGCACCGCGAATTTTTCGTCCCTATACCGTATGGTATAAGGGCGTTTTTTGTTTTTTAGCCCCCGAGAAAGGAGTACTGTTATGGCAAAAAAAGAGATCCCCTACAAGATTTATTTAGAAGAGAGTGAAATGCCTCGCGATTGGTACAACGTTCGTGCCGATATGGTCAAAAAGCCTGCTCCCCTGCTCGACCCCAAAACGGGCAAGCCTATCACCCCCGAGGAGCTTGGCAAGGTCTTTTGCGGCGAGCTTGTAAAACAAGAATTGGATGACACCAACCGCTATATCCCCATTCCCAAAGAAATTCTCGATTTTTATAAAATGTACCGTCCTGCTCCCTTGATTCGCGCTTACTGCCTTGAAAAAAAGCTCGGCACGCCTGCACACATCTACTACAAGTTTGAGGGCAACAACACCAGCGGCAGTCACAAGCTCAATTCCGCAATCGCGCAAGCGTACTATGCAAAAGAGCAAGGACTCAAAGGCGTTACCACCGAAACGGGTGCGGGTCAATGGGGCACGGCACTTTCGATGGCTTGCTCCTACTTTGGACTTGACTGCAAGGTCTTTATGGTAAAATCCTCTTATGAACTGAAGCCTTTTCGTCGCGAGGTGATGCGCACCTACGGTGCAAGCGTTACTCCCTCCCCCTCTGACACCACACGTGTCGGACGTCAAATCCTTGAAGAATTCCCCGGCACCACGGGAAGTCTTGGTTGTGCCATCTCCGAGGCGGTTGAAACCGCGACCGAATTGGAAGGTTACCGCTACGTGCTCGGTAGCGTTCTTTCGCAGGTTATGCTCCATCAATCGGTTATCGGTATGGAGACCAAGGCGGCACTTGAAAAATACGGTGTAAAAGCCGACGTCATCATCGGTTGTGCAGGTGGCGGCTCGAACTTGGGCGGCTTGATCGCTCCCTTTATGGGCGAAAAACTGCGCGGTGAAGCCGATTATCAATTCATCGCAGTCGAACCCGAAAGCTGTCCTTCGCTCTCTCGTGGAAAATACGTTTACGATTACTGCGACACCGGCCGTGTGTGTCCTCTTGCCAAAATGTACACACTTGGTAGCGGATTCATTCCTGCCGCTACACACGCAGGCGGATTGCGCTATCACGGTATGAGCTCTGTTCTCTCTGAACTCTATGACGAGGGACTTATGGAAGCGCGCACAGTAAAGCAGACCGAGGTATTTGCCGCCGCCGAATACTTTGCTCGCATTGAGGGTATCCTCCCTGCTCCCGAAAGTTCCCACGCCATCAAGGTGGCAATGGACGAAGCTATCAAATGCAAAGAAACCGGCGAAGAAAAGGTCATCGTCTTTGGTCTTACCGGTACCGGCTACTTTGATATGATGTCCTATGAAAAATTCCACGACGGCAAAATGCTCGATTACAAGCCTACCGACGAGGAAATCGCCGCAGGATTGGCAAAAACACCGAAGATTGAAGAATAAAAGATTGCGGGGGAACCTTTTTTAGAAAAAAGGTTCCCCCGCACCCCTTCCAAAAAACTTTCGCACAATAATTGCCAAATAGATTTGTTAGTATTCTAACAGACGGTCGGCGCGACGCCGATAGGCATTCGCTTCTTGCTGTCGCGAGCGGCTAGTGACCGCCAAGACCCTACTCGCTAAGAAAGTTGAGTGAAAACAACACGGGAGCACCAAGGCACTCCCCCACCTATAGATATTATCCTCGTAGGGGAGGGGCTTGCTCCTCCCGTAAAAATCAAAAGAGATAGCTAACAACATCTGCTATCTCTTTTTTAATACATTGAACGACCATCGGTCGCCCGCTTTTATTTATTTTGCGAATAAGGGAGTCGAAAGATATCTTTCCCCCGTATCGGGCAGAAGAACCGCGATGCGAGCATCTTTGGGCATCTGTTTTGCGAGTTCTGCGGCGGCATGGAGTGCAGCACCCGAGGTGATTCCAACAAGGAGACCTTCGGTGGTGGCAAAGGTTTGGGATGCTCGGTATGCATCCTCATTGCTTACGGTGATGATGTCTGTGATGAGACTTCTGTCGAGATTATCGGGCACGAAATTTGCGCCAATGCCCTGCAAGCCGTGTGCTCCTGCATATCCTTTGGAAAGGAGAGGCGATGTTTCGGGCTCGACAGCAACAATGCGACAATTGGGATTCTTTTCTTTTAAATAACGACCAACACCCGAGAGTGTTCCGCCGGTTCCGACACCTGCAACAAAGGCATCCACCTGACCGTTGGCATCCTGCCAAATTTCGGGACCCGTGGTGGTGTAATGCGCGCTGGGATTTGCAGGATTATCGAACTGCGACGGGATGAAGCTGTTTTCGATTGTTTCAGCAAGTTCTTTTGCTTTGGCAACGGCACCTTGCATACCGAGAACGCCCTCTGTTAAAACGATTTCTGCGCCATAGGCGACAAGCAATGCGCGACGTTCGGCACTCATGCTGTCGGGCATCGTTAAAATCAAGCGATAACCGCGGCGCGCACAGAGTGCGGCAAGACCGATTCCCGTATTTCCACTTGTCGGCTCAATAACGGTGGCACCTCTCTTGATGAGTCCGCGTTCTTCGGCATCGTCAAGCATCGAAAGTGCTACTCTATCCTTTGCACTGCCTGCAGGATTGAAGCACTCCAATTTGCAAAGCAAATGTGCTCCGCCCGCATACACAGAAGAAAAGTTATTTGCTTCAAGAAGCGGTGTTTTTCCGATCATTTCGGCTATATTGTTAAACAGCACGGTTTACACCTCCTGTCAGTTCTCTTTTCCTTATTGTATCACATGTTAAAGCATTTGTCAATTAGGCACAATAATATTTCTATCGGCGTCAAACCTTTATAGCCTTCCCCTTGAGGGGAAGGTGGCAGGCAATGCCTGACGGATGAGGTGTAGGACGCAGCGCGTCCGTTTTGAAACACTGATATTCTGGACACCGCCAATGGCGGCTACACCTCATCACCCGCGTTCCGCGGGAGCTTCCCCTCAAGGGGAAGCCTTATTTCTTATTCTTAACCCTATAAAACAGAAAAAAACAGCACGGAAAACTCCATACTGTTTTATTCTGTAACAAAGTTGGGTTAGGACTTTGTTCTTGTTTTTGTTTTGATTACTTGTTCAGCGCGTTGAGCTTCTTGGTGAACTGGCTCTTCTTGTGAGCTGCTGCGTTCTTATGGATGATTCCGTAAGCTGCTGCTTGGTCAACCTTCTTTACAGCTTCTTTGTAAGCTGCTTGAGCGGCTGCCATATCGCCGGAAGCCAGAGCTGCATCGTACTTCTTCATCTCGGTCTTGAGTGCGCTGCGGTGCATTTTGTTTTGCAGGGTCTTGGTTTCGATAACCTTAACTCTCTTCTTTGCAGACTTGATGTTCGGCATAGTTTTTTTACCTCCCTATAGATTTGAAATTCGAATAACTGATATTTCAAAGCGGCACCTGAG
>JAFYRH010000077.1 GCA_017559555.1 Clostridia bacterium | reverse complement strand
CTCAGAAAACCCAACCAGCCATTTATTGTCGCATCTGTGCTCCAAAGAAAGCGCAAAAACAACGGTTGCTACCGATGCCATTGCAATCAAAAAGAGTGCGGCAAACAAATCGTAGTATCGAAAACCGCCCGAAATGATGCGGTAAAGTGCAATCGCCAAAGCACCAATGGCAGCCGCTGACATTCGCAAAAGAATACTCTCACCAAAAATACGCTCCCAAAACGCTATACGTATTGCTTTTTGAGCCTTTTTCCCTTCCTCAATATCATTGAGAGGTACTTCTTTGGCAACACGTTCAAAGAGGCGTTTGCGCAATCCCTGCGGCATTTCAAAACGTGCGTCGGGAGCATCGAACACCGCCGCCGCAACAATGCGCAAAATTGCCGCCGCAAGGTAAACACAAACGTAAAGTGCGGGGTTTTGCATATTGACCGTTGCGGTAACAAGCAAACCAATTAAAACCGCCGGGGTGTGCCCCGAGGATGCGCAAAGGAGCGCGATGCCTAACGGATATGTATCAAACACAAGACTTGCCTGCCCAAATATCCAGCCGGCACATCCCCATACGATCTCCTGCAAAAGCCTTTGTAAGCGAAGCAGCCAAACGTTCTCTTTGCTCTCTTGTTTTTCTTTTGTTCTGCGCATATGAAATGCGCCCATTTTTTCTTCTTGCATACCTTTACCGTCCTTGGTTTTTAATTCTCTACTATTTTACTCCTTTTTGCGCGTGGAAAATGTCGCAACCGGTTTGTCGTTTTTTTGTTTTTTATGACGTGAAAGGAAGTAAAAGCATCGAAGAAGAAAAAAGAAAACTCTTTTTTGCCACAAAAAAGCAAAAAACACCGCGCCCCATGACGAGTGATGGCGATGCTTGTCGTGCGATTTTTGCACACTTTTTTCGCTTTTTTGTCTTTTTGAGGGAAAGAATAAAAAAAGAACTGACCGCAAACATTTGTTTTGCGCGGTCAGCCCCGAACGGCGCGTATCGCATCCCAAAAGTAGACAAGGTCACCCGTGGGGTCGATGCCAAAAAAGATCATCAATACGTTACGCAATATAAAATAAACGACCAAAAGAACGCAAGCGGTAATCCAAGCCCAACGCGGGAGAATGATAAGCGGCTCTTTTTTTTGCAAATATCGAATCCAAACCCACACGTCAAGACCAAGCACCACAACGCTCAAAAGAACAACCAAGGCATTGTAATTCCAAGCCTCCAAAAACTGAAAGCGCGTAAGTGCCGCAATCGCGCGCGTTCCTCCGCAAAGAGGACAGTAAATGAAGAACCGATGCATCAAGCAACCGCCAAACACGCCGCCAAGCCAATTGGCAACCTTGATATAAAGCGGCATAAAAAGTGCCGCAAGAAGTGCCACACCGTGCAACGTCAACAATAACGGATGTCGCAATTTGGTCTTCATTTCCTCACCTCCCTTTCATTATTTTATATTGTAGCACAAAAAGTGCCGTTTGAAAAGAGGATTGCCAAATTTTTCATCTTTTTTTGAAAAGCAATTGACAAAAACGTTTTTTCCGTGGTATAATAAATAAAAACTCCCGTGGAGGTCTATTATGAACAACGAATTCAACTTCCAATCTAATCACAACGGTTTTGAGCCCGCTCAAAAGAAGCCCCAAAACAACTATGCCATCGCATCCTTGGTGCTTGGTATCGTATCGGTTTTGTGTTGCTGCTGCTGTTGTTTTGCTGAAACGATCGGTCTCATTATAATGGGCGTTTCTGCTATTCTTGCCATTGTTTTTGCATTTCTTTCCAAAAAGAATAATAACGGCAAAATGGACGGCAAAGCCATTGCGGGTCTCATTTTGGGCATTGTTGCCATCGTTATGCTTCTCCTCGTTCTTGCCGCTCTTGTTGGTGTTTACTCCATGATTGGAACGGTTCCCCAAGAAGAAGTGCTTGCTTTTGTAGAAGAAACCTACAAGCCTATGCTTGATGAGGCAACCTACAACGAATTTGTTGAGGCGATCAAAACCATTTACACAACACGTGCAGGTCAATAATCGATAAAAAGACTTCCGAGGTCATCCTCGGAAGTCTTTTTTATTGGTTATCAATTTTGTTTGATTTCTTTATTCTTTTGAATAACGTCGTGTGCGCCGCCCTCTACAATGCTGGTAGCGGAAACAAGCGTCAGCACTGCCTTTTCTTGCAATTCGGGAATGCTCAAAGCACCGCAGTTGCACATAGTGGACTTCACCTTTGCCAAAGAAATGGCAACATTATCCTTGAGGCTTCCTGCGTAAGGAACATAAGAGTCAACGCCTTCTTCGAAGGAGAGCTTCTTATCACCGCCGAGGTCATATCTCTGCCAGTTGCGTGCACGTGCAGAGCCTTCGCCCCAATATTCCTTGTAGTAGGTTCCGCCAATGCTGACCTTGTTGGAGGGGCTTTCGTCAAAGCGTGCAAAATATCTGCCAAGCATTACGAAATCGGCACCCATTGCCAAAGAAAGTGTGATGTGGTGGTCGTGAACGATACCGCCATCGGAGCATACGGGAACGTAAATACCGGTCTCTTCGAAGTATCTGTCTCTCTCGGCACAAACCTCAATGAGTGCGGTTGCTTGTCCGCGACCGATACCCTTGGTTTCACGAGTGATACAAATAGAACCACCGCCGATACCAACCTTAATAAAGTCTGCACCGCATTCAGCAAGGAAGCGGAAGCCTGCGGCATCAACAACGTTGCCCGCACCAACCTTTACGCTCTCGCCGTACTTTTCGCGAATCCATGCAATGGTTCTCTTTTGCCACTCCGAAAAACCTTCGGAGGAGTCGATGCAAAGCACGTCAACACCTGCTTCAATGAGCGCAGGAACACGCTCTGCGTAGTCGCGGGTGTTGATACCTGCACCTACAACGTATCTCTTGCTCTTATCCAACAGCTCGTTGGGGTTTTGCTTGTGGGAATCGTAGTCCTTGCGGAATACCATATAGCACAGTCTACCTTCATCATCGATGATAGGGAGAGAATTAAGCTTGTGATCCCAAATAATATCGTTTGCTTCTTTGAGCGTGGTGCCCAATTTGGCGCAGATCAGCTTGGAGAAAGGCGTCATGAATTCGCTGACGCAGGTGGCAGGATCCATACGGCTGGGACGGTAGTCGCGACCGGTAACGATGCCAAGCAGCTTGCCATCGGATGTACCGTCTTCGGTAATCGCAATAGTGGAGTGCCCTGTTCTCTCCTTGAGCGCAATGCAATCTGCCATGGTCGCTGTGGGAGAAAGGTTGGAATCACTCTTAACAAAGCCTGCTTTATAGTCTTTTGCGCGCTTAACCATTGCGGCTTCATCCTCAATGGTTTGCGAACCGTAGATGAACGAAACACCACCCTCGGTTGCAAGCGCTACCGCCAAACGGTCACCCGAAACAGACTGCATAATTGCCGAAACCATAGGAATGTTCATCATGATAGCAGGGGTCTCTCCCTTGCGATATTTTACAAGAGGTGTTTTCAAACTAACGTTTGCAGGAACACACTCTGCCGAAGAATACCCGGGAATCAGCAAGTATTCGTTAAAGGTATGCGAAGGCTCGTTGATAAATTTTGCCATATCGTTTCTCCTTGCTCAGTATTTATTAAGTATAGATTATATCATACAACACAGTATTTGTCAACAGTATTTTTGACTAAAAAAACAGTTGTTTTGTGCCGTTTTTTACTCATTTCCGTCAGCCCTTGCTTCACAGTAAAGGCAACGGTAAACACCCTCCTCTGCATTGGTAAGCATAAAGACGTGCGAAAGTTCTTGTTCAACCCCCGTAATGCAACGGGGATTTGTGCATTTGATAACATCGACAATGCAATTATCGCAGGCGGCATCTTGCTCACCTCTCTTTGCGGCATCAAGAAGCTTCATAATGAGTGCCATACGCATAATTTTGCCGTTGAATACTTGCTTAAAATAACAAGCACGAGGATCGTCATCAATAGCAACCGCAATCTCGTTTACACGCGGCAGAGGATGCAGAATGGAAAGATCCGCTTTGGCATCCGCCAGCTTATCGGGGGTGAGAATGTAACTATCCTTAAGTCGCATATATTCTTCTTCACTGTCAAAACGCTCGCGCTGAACACGCGTCATATAAAGGATATCCAGCTGTGGCATAGCCGAGAGAAGATCGGTTGTCTCCTCGTAGGGAATGGCGTTCTTTTCCATAACCTCGGTTTTGACGTAATCGGGAACACGAAGCTCGTTGGGAGATACCAACACGATTTTGATACCCGTATAGCGAGAAAGCGCCGCAATAAGCGAGTGAACGGTACGACCGAACTTGAGGTCACCGCAAAAACCGACGGTCAAATTGTTGAGTCTGCCCTTCTCGCGAGAAATGGTAAGCAAATCTGCAAGCGTTTGCGTGGGATGGTTGTGTCCGCCGTCACCTGCGTTGATAACGGGAATGGAAGCGTTCATTGCTGCCACCAGAGGTGCGCCCTCTTTGGGGTGACGCATAGCAATGATATCTGCATAGCAGGAAACGGTTTTTGCCGTATCTGCAACGCTCTCGCCCTTTGCCGCCGACGAAGAATTTCCGCCTGCAACAGAGAGCACGTTGCCACCAAGCTCATACATAGCCGCCTCAAAGCTCAAGCGTGTACGAGTAGAGGGCTCAAAGAACAAGGTTGCCAGCTTTTTGCCACGACAAACATCGGAGTACTTTTGAGGTTGTTTGATAATATCGTTTGCAACCGCAATCAGCTCATCAATTTCCTGTGTGCTCAGATCGCGAATATCAATCAGATTTCTCATGCTTTTGCTCCGTTTACTGCAAGATAATTTTTAATACGGGTTACGTTTTCAGCATTCTTTTCATCCTCTTCGAGGTATTCGATGATGTCGTAAACGTCGACGATGGAATATACGGGGAAACCGAATTGCTCTTCGATTTCTTGCATAGCGCCCTTTTCGGTTTGTCCCTTTTCTTTGCGGTCAACCATAATAAAGGTTGCAGCAACCTTGGTACCCTCGAGGTGAGAAAGGATCTCCATACTCTCGCGAATAGCGGTACCTGCGGTAATAACGTCCTCGATAATGACGATCTCTTCACCTGCTGTGGGAACGTAGCCTACAAATACACCGCCCTCACCGTGGTCTTTTACTTCCTTACGGTTGAAGAAGAAAGGAACGTTGAGACCGTTTTTGGAAAGTGCAACAGCCGCGGAAACAGACAAGGAAATACCCTTGTAAGCAGGACCGTAAAGAACGGCTTGCTTGTTACCGAGCTTTTCGAAGTATGCCTTTGCGTAAAATTCGCCAAGGGTTGCAATGTCATTTCCGGTCTTAATCATACCAGCATTGATAAAATACGGAATTTTGCGACCGCTCTTTGCGGTAAAATCGCCAAACTTAAGAACTCCTGCGTTCTCTAAAAATTGTATAAATTCTCTCTTGTAAGATTCCATAATTTGTTTCTCCTCATGTTCTTTGTTACACACTTAACAGTGCAGAGTGCAGAATGCAGAGTGCAGAGTTAAGGTAATTTTTCGCCCGTGGCGAAAAATATTTTATTATAAAAGCTTCACAACAAATCGAAAGCAAGCAAAAAGGCTGCGGTACAGCTTATTTTTCATTCTGCTTTTGTTATGCTTTTGTTTTACTTTCTCTTGTTTCTATCTTTCTTTCGAATTACAAATCGCAACCAAAATGGAAATGATTTCGTTAATATCAGCATCTAAGCTTATATATTCTCTATCGCTTAGATACTCTGTTGCGTGCAAAAGGCGAATCCAGTAGCGAGTTTCGTTAGCTTCTTTTAGCGAAATTGCAATTTTAGCATAAAAGTCAGGTTTCGATTGTCCTCTTTGCGCTTCACTCACATTAGCACCAATGCTCGTGCCGCATCTAACAAGCTGCTTTGACAAAATATACTCTCGTTTCTCTTCGCAAAGGTACTGATACAATTTAACAATTCTTATTGCAAACTGAAAACTCTTTGTTTCAATAATCGATTCCTGCATAATTTCACCTCAACCTATAACTCTGCACTCTGCATTCTGCACTCTGCACTTAACCCACGAACTCCTTTACGCATCTCTCGTAAGCGGCTACGGGGTCTGCGGCAGCGGTGATCGGTCTGCCAACCACAATGTAATCGGAACCGATTCTCTTTGCCTCTGCAGGAGTCATAACGCGCTTTTGGTCGCCCACGTCACCGTCAGCAAAACGAACACCGGGGGTAACTGTTACAAAGTTTTCACCGCATCTCTCGTGTACCTTGCCTGCCTCCAGAGGAGAGCAAACAACACCGTCAAGTCCTGCATTCTTTGCAACGGTTGCATAGTGCATAACAACGTCGGCAATGGGTTCTTTGATGAGGAGGTCATTTTCCATGCTCTCTTGGTCGGTAGAGGTCAACTGCGTAACCGCGATCAGCATGGGACGGGTGCCATCGGGGCGAGTAAGACCCTCGATTGCAGCTTCCATCATACGACCCGTACCTGCGGCGTGCAGGTTGGTCATATCAACGTCAAGGCGAGAAAGAACTGCCATCGCCTTTTTAACGGTGTTCGGAATATCGTGGAGTTTGAGGTCAAGGAAGATTTTGTGTCCTCTTGCCTTAATTTCGCGCACGATGGAAGGACCTTCGGCATAGTAGAGCTCCATACCGATTTTTACAAAGGGCTTTTTGCCCGTAAATTGATCTAAAAACGCAAATGTTTTAGCGGCGCTATCGAAATCGCACGCAATGATAACGTCTTTTCCCATAATCTATCTCCTATCTTTTTTGTTATGCAATACCGATGATGTCGGTCAGTTTTTCAATTTTGTATTTTTCCATCACGCGAGGCAAATCTCTCACGATATCACGCGATGCGAACGGATTGACGAGGTTTGCGGCTCCCACCTCTACGGCGGTAGCGCCTGCCATCATCATTTCAATAACGTCCTCTGCCGAGGAAACGCCACCCATGCCAACAACGGGAATTTTAACTGCGTGTGCAACCTGATAAACCATTCTCACCGCTACGGGGAAAATGGCAGAGCCCGAAAATCCGCCCATCTTGTTGGCAATGACGGGGGCTTTTTTGTTCAGGTCAATGCGCATACCGAGAAGTGTGTTAATAAGGCTAATGCCATCTGCTCCCGCCTCTTCGCAAGCCTTTGCAATAGCAACGATATCGGTAACGTTGGGGGAAAGCTTGATGATGACCGGCTTGGTTGTAACCGCTTTTACGGCACGTACAACCTCTGCGGCAGCTTCGGGGCTTGTACCAAAGCTCATGCCGCCACCGTGAACGTTGGGGCAACTGATGTTGACCTCAAGCCAACCCACCTGCTCCTCTTTATCGAGTTTTTCGCAGGTGTATGCGTAATCTTCCACCGAAAAACCGCTGACGTTTGCCATAACCGGTTTGTGGAAGCATTGCCCCAGCTTGGGAAGTTCTTCGCTGATAACCTTTTCTACACCGGGGTTTTGAAGCCCTACGGCATTGATCATGCCTGCGGTGCACTCGGCAATGCGAGGCGTGGGGTTACCAAAACGGGGATCCTTGGTGGTTCCCTTAAAAGAGAAGGTTCCAAGACAGTTGATATCGTAAAGCTCAGCAAACTCATAACCGTAGCCAAAGCATCCGCTTGCGGGAATAATGGGGTTATCCATTTCAATGCCGCACAAATTCACCTTTAATTCTGCCACAGGATCTCCTCCTTTCTCATAACGGGACCTTCCTTGCAAATACGCTTGTAGCCCGTAAGGGTCTTGCAGGAGCATCCCATACACGCACCAAAACCGCAACCCATTCTTTCTTCAAAGCTGAGCTGACCCGAGGTGGTGCTTGCTCGCCAAACCGCTTTTAACATCGGCTCGGGACCGCAGGTGTAAAAATGCGTGTATTCAATGTTCTCCATTGCACCCGTCACAAAGCCGCGAGTGCCCTTTGTGCCGTCAACGGTTGTAACAGTCACATCACACCCCAAAGCTTTGAATTCTTCTTCGTAGAAAATTTCGTCCGCAGTATTAAAACCAAGAACAACAGAAACCTTTTTGCCCTCTTGAATCAGCTTTTTTGCAAGCATGTAAAGAGGGGGAACGCCAACGCCGCCGCCCAAAAGGAGCGGTGCTTCACCGGATACGGTCAAATCGTAGCCGTTGCCAAGACCCGTCAGAATATCAAGTTCTTGACCACGTTCCATACGGCTCATTTGCTCGGTTCCGCCACCCACAACCTTGTAAACCAGGGTGAGCTCGTCTCCTTCACAGTTACATACAGAAATGGGACGGCGCAAAAATTTGCCTTCTAAAAGAATATTCACAAACTGCCCGGGAGCGGTAATGGCAGAGGTATCGCCTACAAGACGCATCTGCCATACGCTATCGGTCAGGCGTGTATTTTCAACAATTGTAAATAAGCCTTGCTTCATAATATCTCCTTGTTGATTATGCATCAATGGTGGAAATGGTCAGCGTGGTCTCCTCAAGTACGTCAAGAAGAACGCTGATGGTATCGAGAGCGGTAAAGAGGTTGACGTTGTTCTCGGTTGCGCAACGGCGAATTTCTTGACCGTCCTTCATTTGTTCAACGCTATTGATGTCACGTGTGTTGATAACGTACTCGATATAGCCTTGACGCATTGCATCGGGAATTTCGTCACTGCCATCGCTGATCTTTTTGAGTGCGTGTGTGCGAATGCCATTCTTCTTCAGGAATGCCGCGGTTCCCTCGGTTGCTTGAATATTGAAGCCGAGGTTGTAGAAGCGACGAATGAGAGGCAGAGCCTCTTCTTTATCCTTGTCGGCAATGGTAGCAAGAACGGTGCCGTAGTTTTGCAACTTCATGCCCGATGCTTGAAGTGCTTTATAGAATGCACGGTTGAGTTTGTCGTCGTAACCGATCGCTTCACCCGTAGATTTCATTTCGGGAGAGAGGTAAGCATCAAGACCGCGAATCTTGTTAAAGGAGAATACCGGAACCTTAACGTACCAACGCTTCTTTTCGGTCGGGTAAATATCAAAAATGCCCTGCTCTTTGAGGCTCTTGCCCAAAATAACTTCGGTAGCAATGTCTGCCAAGCTGTAACCCGTAGACTTGGAAAGGAACGGAACCGTACGGGAAGAACGCGGATTTACCTCAATGATGAATACGTTATCGTTTTTATCAACGATGAATTGAATGTTGTAAAGGCCAACAATACCAATGCCAAGACCAAGCTTTTTTGCATATTGCAAAATGGTGCCCTTGACTTTATCGGAAATACTGAACGTAGGATAAACGCTGATAGAGTCACCCGAGTGAATGCCCGTGCGCTCAACAAGCTCCATAATACCGGGAACGAATACGTCACGGCCGTCGCAAATCGCATCCACTTCCACTTCTTTACCTTGAATGTAGTGGTCTACAAGAACGGGCTTATCTGCATCGATATCGAATGCCGTTTTGAGGTAACGGCGAAGTTGATCTTCGTTTGCAACAATTTGCATAGCACGTCCGCCAAGAACAAAGCTGGGACGAACAAGCACGGGGTAACCGATGCGCTCTGCGGTTTCTACACCTTCTTCAATGGTGGTAACACCCTTGCCTTGCGGTTGAGGAATGTTCAATTCCGCCAAAATACGTTCAAAGCTTTGGCGGTTCTCGGCTCTGTCGATCGCCTCGCAATCGGTACCGATAATCTTAACACCGCGATCCATCAAAGGTTGTGCAAGATTGATAGCGGTTTGACCGCCCAGGGATGCGATAACACCTTCGGGATTTTCAAAATTGATGATCGCCATAACGTCCTCGGGAGTAAGGGGCTCAAAATAGAGCTTATCTGCCGTGGTGTAATCGGTAGATACCGTTTCAGGGTTGTTGTTAATGATAATTGCTTCGTATCCCTCGCGCTTAATGGTTTGCACGGAGTGTACGGTGGAATAGTCGAACTCAACGCCTTGACCGATACGGATGGGGCCTGCGCCAAGAACAACGATCTTTTTCTTGTCTGTCAGACGGGAATCGTTCTCGCCCGAGTAAGAGGAATAGAGATATGCAATATATTTGCCGGTGTGCATCGTGTCAACCATACGGAACACGGGGGTAATGCCGGCTTCTTGACGTTGGGTGTAAACCGAAAGCTCATCCCACTTCCAAAGCTTTGCAATGAACTTATCGGAAAATCCCATCTTCTTTGCGGCAAGCAAAGTTTCTTTGTCTCCTACATTGCTTGCAAGTGTTGCTTCCATATCGACAATGCGCTTGAAGCTTTCAAGGAACAATTCGGTGATTTTGGTAACCTCGTGAAGCTTTTCAATACCAACGCCCATACGCATCAGTTGGCAAATGGCATAAATGTTGTCGTCGCGATAGTCCTTGATATACTCAAAGAGCTCTGCCTCGCTCATGTTGTCGAACTTGGCAAGGTGGAAGTGGCAAACGCCGATTTCGAGCGAACGAACCGACTTAAGGAAACATTCTTCAAGATTAGAACCGATGCCCATAACCTCACCCGTTGCCTTCATTTGGGTGCCGAGCAGGTTAGAAGCTGTGGTGAATTTATCAAACGGGAAACGCGGGAATTTTGCTACAATGTAATCGAGTTTGGGTTCGATTGCAGCCGTTCCGCCCGCTACGGGAATTTCATCAAGGGTCATGCCAACGGCAATTTTTGCGGTGACACGCGCAATGGGATAACCGCTCGCCTTGGATGCAAGAGCCGAAGAACGGGAAACGCGCGGGTTGACCTCGATGAGGTAATATTGACTGGAATTTGGGTCAAGTGCAAACTGAACGTTGCATCCGCCCTCAATTTTGAGTTCACGAATAATCTTAATGGCACTATCGTTGAGCATCTTATGGTCTGCTTCACTCAAAGAAAGAATGGGAGCTACAACTACAGAGTCACCTGTGTGTACGCCAACGGGGTCAACGTTCTCCATACCGCAAATAGTAATGGCGTTGTCTTGGGAGTCGCGCATAACCTCAAATTCAATCTCTTTGTAACCCTTAACGCTCTTTTCAATCAGAACCTGATGAACGGGAGAAAGCTTGAATGCGTTTGTACCGATTTCAATCAGTTCTGCTTCATCATACGCAAAGCCACCGCCTGTGCCACCAAGTGTAAATGCAGGGCGCAAAACAACAGGGTAACCGATTCTCTTTGCGGCTTCCTTGGCTTCTTCCAAGGAGTAGGTAATTTCGGAAGGAATGGTAGGCTCACCAATGGATTGGCAAAGCTCTTTGAAGAGCTCACGGTCCTCGGCACGAGCGATACTCTCGCTACTGGTTCCAAGAAGTTCTACGTTACATTCGCGCAGAACGCCCTTCTTTTCGAGCTGCATAGCAAGGTTGAGACCCGTTTGACCGCCAATACCGGGAACGATAGCATCGGGACGCTCGTAACGCAAAATCTTTGCTACGTATTCAAGAGTCAGAGGCTCCATATATACCTTGTCGGCAATAGTGGTGTCGGTCATAATGGTTGCAGGGTTGGAGTTAACAAGAATGACCTCGTAGCCCTCTTCTTTGAGAGCGAGGCAAGCTTGTGTGCCTGCATAGTCAAATTCAGCGGCTTGTCCAATAACGATAGGACCCGAACCAATGATCAAAATTTTCTTTAAGTCTGTTCTCTTTGCCATTTTCTCATTCCTCCTCTATGTTGCTTTTGTATACGATAGAACCGTTATAAACGGTCAGTAAATTTTCTCCAAATACGCGTCTGCCCGCAAAAGGTGTTGCACGACCGAGGCTTGCAAAATCGTCGGGGTTGACGGAATATTCCTTTTCCACATCCCAAGCCGTGAATCCTGCATCACTCGCAATGCCAAAACGGCGGCGCGGACTCAGGCACATCAAATCAATAAGACGTTCAAGCGTCATTTTACCGGTCTTGACGAATTCGGTGTACATAATTGGGAAAGCGGTTTCGAGTCCCACAATGCCGAATGCGCTCTTTTCAAGACCTTTTGCTTTTTCCTCTTGGGAGTGCGGTGCGTGGTCGGTGGCGACCATGTCGATGGTG
>JAFYRH010000076.1 GCA_017559555.1 Clostridia bacterium | reverse complement strand
TTATCAGCCGGTGTAAACGTAGGTTACCTCATAGGGATTGAGATAAGCCGCCTCGGCTGCTTTTTTGATGTAAGCCAATTGATAGTCATTAACAAACTTAACGTTTGTGTGAGACGTGCAAGTAACGTCATCTAAACTAAGACCCGTCAATGTTCTGAGCCAAGTCAGGGTTACCAACAACTGCGAATAGGTTTGCAGATGATATCCATCGGTGGTAATAAACTTGGACTCAATGGTGGAATCATTGAGCTGCTTATCACGGTAGTGTTGAACTGCCGTGCCTGCAGGAATAATGCCTGCAAAGCTTGCGTTAGTAGCGATGTTGTTTTTGGTTACGTCAATAATGGCGTTATACATCGTCATTTGGTCTTTGTTATAGGTGGGAAAACTGCCGTGCGTACTGAATTGAGAATACGCCCATGTCATGTGCCAATAAAATTTTGCATTGGGATTGGTTTTGTTAGCATCAACAAAATCAATCAAATCTTGCAAATAGGTAAGAGAGCTTGCAACACCGCTGGTTCCGCTTGCCTGTTGGAACGTGATAATATCCCAATCGCAAAGCTTGAGCGCATAAATCAAGGATCTTTGACCGGCGGGATATGTTGTCCAGTTGGCATCAAACGTTGTGTTGACTTGGAAGCTTTCGTAATCGGCACCCTTTTGCGCATCGGTCCAGTGTCTTTCTACGGTGCAACTACCTCTGTAAAGCTTACCGATAACGATCTCTTCAATTCCGAGTTCCTTAGCAATAATCGGCAAATAGGTCATTGCATTGTTACTAAAGCTGTTACCGATAGCCAAAATCTTAAGGGATTTTACCGCTTTGAGAACCTCCTCTTGCCATCCGCCGCATTTGCCGCACACGTTGGCAACTTTGCCGTCTTCTTTTGTAGTCACTTGCTCTAAAACAATGCGTTTTGTAAACAAGTGGTCACAGTTGGGGGACAACTCAACAGGCTCGGGAGCGGTTTCCTCGGAAATCGTTTCCTCGGGGGTAGTTACTTCAGGTTCGGTTTCCTCGGGAACAGTTTCCTCGGGAGTTGTTTCTTCGAGAGTGGTCTCTTCGGGAGTTGTTTCCATAGGTGTAGTCTCCTCGGGAAGCGTTTCTTCGGGAGTTGTCTCCTCGAGTGTTGTTTCCTCGGGTGCTGTGGTTTCGGGGGTAGTTCCCTCGGGTGTAGGCGCGATAGTAGTATTGGTATCACCACCGTTTGCATTGCCCGAGCCTGCACTAAAATTGCAAGCCGAGAACAACAAAGCAAGTGCCATTAAAAAGGCAAAAATAGGAATAAAACGTTTCATTCTACTGTTTTTTAGTCTGCTGTGTTGTAAACAGAGGGTGTTACTGCGTAAGGAGTAAGATATGCGTTGTTAACGGATTCCTTGATAACACCAAGGTGAGGACGAGCGTGATCGAAAACAGGATCGCTCAATTCCAAATCGTTGATATCATAAGCGGTCAGAGATTTAAAGAGCATCAATGCTGCCAAAACCTTACCGGTGTTGGAAAGATATTCTGCATCACGGGTAAGACCGTCGCTCCAATAAGCCTCACGCATGTTTTGAACAGCGGTACCTACGGGAATAACACTATCCTTAAGTGCATTGGTAGCAACCTTGTCTGCTTCTTTCTTTTGCTTGAAATAGTAATCGCCAACTACACAGCTTTGAATTGCGCTGCAGATTGCTTCGTACATTTGCGTTTGGTCGTTGTTGTAATCCTTGTAACCGTTGAAGAGGTTATTACGGCTATTCTCTTCATAAGCCCATGTTTGCATCCACAAACACTTTTCCTTTGTGCCGGGAATTTCATTTTTAACAGTGCGGAGCAACTCATTCAAATAAGCCTCCGGATCATTTATTGTATCAGCCTTTCCGCTATCCCAAATGCTTTGGTTGATAACAAAGTATTGCCAGTTTTCAGACTTCAAAACAGAAGATCTGGATGTATTGGTACTCAATGTTTTCCAACCGTCACCGGTGTTTTGATAGTGTGTATAGTTGTAGCTTTGCCAACGGTGAGCAGAAATGTTTGCTTGGTTGCTCTTTTTAACGTTCATGCAAAGAATAGAAATCTTGATGTCGATTCCTGCTTCTTTTGCGATTTGAGGGAAGAATTCCCATGCATCTTTTGCGCTTTGGTCGCCCATAACAACAATTTTAAGGGATGTTACACTACCGGGCTCGGCTACCGTTCCGGTAAATTCGGGGAGAATAATAGAGGGGTCTTCCCAGGGCCAAATGCGACCGTTGGTTTCTGCTGTGTTTGTTGTGTTTTCCATATCTGCGTTATAGTCATTTCCTTCCTGAAGATTTGTGATTACACCCGGAATAGCACATGCACTCATTATCATAACCAGTGCAAGAGCGAGGGCGATAAGGGGGATTCTTCTTCTCATAAGGGTTCCTCCGTTAATGGAATAAATTAGGCATTGTATACCTTTGGGTACATCTTACCACAAAAACTGCTTTTTGTCAACAAATCTTATAATATTTTTATATATTGTTAATAATTTCTTCACGCTCGCTCGAAGATTTTGCCCGTATTTTTTCTTTTTTATCCGATTGTGCAAAATCTGTTGCATTTCCTTTTTGTTTGTGGTAGAATAAAGGCAGATAAAGAAAGTGGGTGAAGTTTTGAAACTCCTGTTTTTTGATATGGAATTTGCAAACGGCAAAATTCCGGGTTCGGTATTCTCGTTGGGATACGTGATGACCGATGAAGAATTCAATATTCTTGTGGGTCCTACCGATATTTGCATCAATCCCGATTGCGAATGGAACTCCTACGTTGCCGATAAAATTTTGGCTTATCCGATGGAAACCATAGAGGCGAGCCCGCTCTTCCCCGCTTGCTACGAGGAAATTCGTACTCTGTTTGCCGAGGCAGATATTGCCGTTGGATTTTCGGTAAGCAACGACGTCACCGCTCTGCGGCGTGCGTGCCTGCGCTACGAGCTCTCCCCCATTCCCTACTTTTGGTTTGATATGGAAAGAGTTTGCAAACGCACAGATAAACATCGAAGCGCACACGGTCTTGCGGGATGTGTGACCGCGTGGTGCGGTGAGGCTCCCGAAAATCAACACCGCAGCGATGGGGATGCGCTTGCGACGATGCACCTCATGCGTGCCATTTGCCGAGACTCGCACATTGATGCGGAAATGCTGATTACGGCTTTCCCCGAATGTGCAGGCGACACGATTGCGGCACAAAACGCGCAAAACAGAGGCAAAAACGCACATACGGGTGGCAGAAGAAGACATCATCACAGACCGCGCAAAAAGCCCAACACAAACACGCAAGCGGATATGAAAGGAGAAAGCAAATGAAGTATTTGATTGTTGTAGATATGCAAAACGACTTTATTGACGGTGCTCTCGGCACACCCGAGGCTGTGGCAATTCTGCCCTACGTCAAAGAGAAAATCGAAAATTTTGACGGTCAAATCCTCTTCACAAGAGACACGCACGAGGCGAATTATCTTTCTACACAAGAGGGTCGCAACCTGCCCGTAGAGCATTGCATCAAGGGCACGAACGGTTGGCAGATTCACCCCACGCTCGAAGCCTTGCGCACGACCGAAGCGATTGATAAGCCCACGTTTGGTTCCATCGCGCTCGTTCACCTTTTGCAAAAGGCAAACGACCTTGAAAGCGTTGAATTGATTGGACTTTGCACCGACATTTGTGTCATTTCCAACGCAATGCTCATCAAGGCCGCATTCCC
>JAFYRH010000075.1 GCA_017559555.1 Clostridia bacterium | reverse complement strand
GATGTGCCTTGTTTTTTTGTCGATGTCGAGATTTTCACTCTCGAAGCGCCGTTTTGCGAAGCAAAAAGGCGCGGGCTTGGAGCGCGACCGCTCGCGGTGCGAGGGGGAGGGAGCGCGACAAGGGAGAAAATAAGGAGAATCGGGTGGGAGCTACCGCGTACACACCCGAGGCGACTATATTTTCGAGTGGGGTGAAGAAAGGCAAAGCCTTTCGATAATCTCTCCATCTCCGCCATTCAAGTCCACAACAGCAATGTTGTGGACTTGTTCGTTTTTTAAACCTATGCAAACCGATTTATTGATAATTTCACTTGACTTTTATTGGATATAGGGGTATAATGAAGATGCCAAAGAAATTAAATAGTTTAACGTATAGGATGCTCAAAAAAGAAAGGCTTTCTATACCTTTATGTGTACTGGTTTGCTTGAATTTGAAAAAATGCAAATTCCATTCATGCAAGCACGCGAGTATTTCGTGAACTTACGTTACAAATGGATTGATTTGGCGACAATCCGGAGTTTGCATTTTTGGCGCTAACTTTGGTTGGTGCATTTTTTATGGTAAAAACAAAGAATGTGTGAAATTTGAGTTCGGAATGCGGTTAGCCGCTCATATTTCATGGTTTATCGCTGAATCGCAAAATTTATTTCTGAAGCATATTTGGGGAGGAAAATCATGACATGTACTGATGTAAAACGTATGCAAGGTAAATGGGAATGGCCTGCAAGACCGAGAAAAAAGAAATTTTTGTTGGATGTTCTGTTGGCGGTTTTGCTCGTGTGTTTTTTTGTAGTGGCAATCCTATATTTGCATAATGCCGCTATTGACCGACATCAAGTTGAATTAGAGACAACGCAAAATGAGTTTGTGCAAGAATTGCAGAATAACGCGGGTAGATACGATACGCAAAGCATCGTACTTTATAATACCTCCTGTGCAAAATCGGAAGAATTGGCAAAAAAAATAGGCGCATCCTTACGTACAAATAAGGATGGTTCATTTGCTACGTTGACATTGCCCGAAGGCATTACTATTTTGGACATTGCCATGTCCAAGGAGTATTTGGCAGATCTGCCGAGTATGTCAGCGGACTATGAGGCGCATATTTTTGAGGTGACTGACTATAATGGAGAAGCATCCGGCGAGAGACTCCCTTTGCAGCCGACTTATACCGTAAGTGATGCAAACTACGAACGGCAGACCTATCTTAATTATCTCAATATGCAGAACGTTTGGTCACACTATACGGGCTACGGAATTACCGTTGCGGTGATTGACACGGGTATTGATACAGATCATCCCGAATTTGCTGGACGCATAAGCGAGTATTCTTATAATGCGACAGAGGATAAGATTGTTAAGGATTATACGCTGAATGATGGTTCTTACGATTGGTCTCTTATCGAGGACGAGCAAGGTCACGGTACTGCTGTGACCGGTGTGGTTGCTGCGTCTATGAACCGAGATGGTATTGTAGGTGTTGCTCCCAATGTCACGATCATAACCATCAAGGCGGAGTGTGATGAAAACGGAAAATTCAAGCGCACCTCAGATCTTGTGTTTGGCTTGTACTATGCCATTGAGCGTGACATTTCTGTAGTTAATATGTCATTCGGTTCCGAAGGACCTATAAATCCTTTTGAGGATGCGGCACAACTTGCACATGATAGCGATGTGATTTGTGTTGCGGCATCGGGAAATGACGGTATGCCTACGTTGCAGTATCCTGCGGCGGATCCCAATGTGATTGGTGTTGGCGCATTGGCTGACGGTTCTTGGGAACTGGCTGAATATTCCAATTACGGAGAGAACGTTAATGTGGTTGCTCCCGGAACCACCTATACTACGAAAATCGGGGGCACTTACGGATATGAAACGGGAACTTCACTGGCGTGTCCTTCTGTTGCAGGGGCAGTTGCGCTGTATCTTTCTCAAAATGCATATCAAGAATTCAATACCGTGACCGAGGCGCTATACGCTTCTTCTTATGATCTAGGTGATCTCGGATGCGATTGGTATTATGGCTATGGCGCGCTCGACGTGAATGCATTTCTTTTGGAAGAGCGGGGAACCATAACATTCAATATGATGACCGATGAGTTGAACAACACAGAACAACTGTTTATCCGCAACCACACTCTGCAAAATATTCCTGAACCGGAGCGTGTCTATGCCGTGTTTGACG
>JAFYRH010000074.1 GCA_017559555.1 Clostridia bacterium | reverse complement strand
ATGGTCGACGCGGAATTGGCAACCGTGCCTACCTTATAGGTGTCAAATTCCTTCCACCAATAGAGTGGAGCGGTGATATCGACAGAGACAAACACTTGGCGCAAAAACTTGCGGTGATCGCTGCCTGCAACCGCCAAGCGGTGACCGAAATCGAGGTCGGCGGCGCCGATGACAAACTTGCCGTTCTCGTCATAGGTGCTGTCGGAACGCTCCCAACTGTTCATTGGGTTGCGTGCGCCTCTGATGGCGTTATCGATATTCATAACAGATGTGCGTTCCACTTTGAGCATTTTGGTGTTCCTCCGCGCGTTTTTTCTGTATCAAGTATACCATATTCGACCGAAAATGTCAATTCTTTTTTGCTTTTTCGATTGTGAAAAAGATGTTTAAGTTTTTTTGATTTTCCTATTGACATTCAAAGGTAAAAAGAGTATAATAGTCGATGTTTTGTGATTTGATATATTTACATAAAAAGAAGGTATTAAAATTATGTTTTACGAAGTATTTTCGGGCGCGTTCTCCGAAGGTGGAAGTTCGCAAGTTTTGTTCGGCTTGGCACTCGCTCTCTTTATGGGTCTGTTGCTCTCTCGTTTTGCAAAGCCCTTGGGTCTCCCTGCCGTTACGGGATATTTGATTGCAGGCGTGCTCATTGGCCCCTACTGCCTTGGTGCACTCGGCATTACAGGTGTCTTCTCCAATGAAGAAATGATGAAAGGCACGGGCGCCATCGTGCAAGACGTTGCTCTCGGCTTTATCGCGTTTGCAATCGGTTCGGAATTCAAGCTCTCCTCACTCAAAAAAACAGGTCGACAAGCCGCTATTGTTGGTTGCGCACAAGCGATCGTAACCATGCTGATCGTTGACGGTGCACTCATTGGCTTGCACTTTTTGCTTGGCGAAGACGTGCTCCCCATTTCGGTTGCCGTTACCCTCGGTGCAATCGCTACCGCGACCGCGCCTGCGGCAACAATGATGGTTGTTAAACAATATAAGGCAAAGGGCCCCTTGACAAGTCTTTTGCTCCCCGTTGTTGCTCTTGACGACGCGGTTGGTCTTGTTTGCTTTGCCGTTTCGATGGGTATTGCACAAGCACTTGAGAGCGGAGCGGGTGCCGTTGGCATCGTTTCCCTCCTTGTCAATCCCCTCTTGGAAGTAACCCTTTCGTTGGTGCTCGGTGCTCTGACCGGTTGGCTCCTTTCGGTTGTTGAGGATCACTTCCAATCCAACAGTAAACGTCTTTGTATCACCTTGACCTTTGTGCTCCTGACAGTTGCTTGGGCGCAAATGGAATTCCACCTGCCCTTTGGCATTGAGATCGCATTCTCGAACCTCCTCGTTTGTATGATGATGGGTACCCTCTTCTGCAACATTTGCGACAGTGCCGACGAGCTTATGGAAAAAACCGACAAATGGACCATGCCCGTGCTCATTCTCTTCTTCGTCTTCAGCGGAGCGGAGCTCGATTTGAGCATCTTCAAAACTCCCATTATCATTTTCATTGGTGCGGTTTACGTGCTCTTCCGTGCGCTTGGTAAATACATAGGCGCGGCAGCAAGTGCGCAAATCAGCGGTTGCGACTCTTCTATCGTCAAATACCTCGGCATTACCCTCTTTCCGCAAGCGGGTGTTGCACTTGGTATGTCCGCCATTGCAGGCGCGCTCCTCGCGGATGGCCACATCGTTCGTAACATCGTCCTCTTTGGCGTGTTGATCTACGAGCTCTTTGGTCCTCTCTTGACCAAAATCGCCCTGACCAAAGCCGGTGACATCGTGCCTAAGGAAGAAGAAAAAGT
>JAFYRH010000007.1 GCA_017559555.1 Clostridia bacterium | reverse complement strand
CTGCCGGAATGAGTGCCGCAAAGCAGCAAAGCCTTTGGAAAGGCTTTTTGATATGGAACGGATCTTCTACCGGCAAACATTTGGAAATGATTTCGGCACCTGTTATTCCCTTGCTGTTTGTTTTTGCATTTATCAAAGGAACACGGCAACAGAATTCGGCAAGTAAAAGAACACCCAGCATTTGCAAACAGTCCATAACAATGCTAAACAGCGCACCAAAGAACTCGTCTTCCCAAAATGTTTTCCAACCCGGAAAGGACATAATTGCAAAACTGACAAGCATTGTAAAGAGATATCTTGCAACCACAGCGGCTACATAAATAATAACAAAATTTTTGATTTGTTTTCTACCAAAACGCAAATAGATATAAATAAGGAAGGCAAACGAACCCCAATAAAAGGAAAATTCCATTACGGGATCTACCAATTCCGTCCACAAAAACAAAACAATTGAGCTATCCCACAAGGCATTTGTTGAAAGCAAAAGATAAATGGGCGTATAAACGGCAGATATGAAGCCTACACAAGCAATTGCAAAAATCAAAAACTGCTTTTTCAAACGTTTGATGCAAAGCTCATCGAACAAAAGGTTTTGCACGCGGGCACCTCCACAAATAAATCTAACTTATTATATCACATTCTACCTTACCGTGTCAACCTATTTGTCATTTTTTTCGCTCGGTCATATACTGATATAGAAAATGCAAAGCAGGAGGTTTTTTCTTATGCACAATCAAGAGAAAAACATTCGCGTATTTGATTATACCACGCTTATGGAGCGCATGCGCCGTTTGGCAGATGCATATTCATTTGTCACACTTTCTTACATAGGCACGTCTATTCTTGACCGTGCCATTCCCATTTTACACTTTGGAGGCGGCAATCGACGTGTACTTTACGTAGGTGCTCACCACGGGATGGAGTGGATCACTTCCCTCATTTTAACACAGTTTTGCGAAGAACTTTGTAAGGTGATAAATTCCAACGAACGCATATATGGCATTTATCCCTGCGAATTGCTAAAGGGATACACACTCTCCATTCTCCCTATGCTCAATCCGGACGGTGTAGAATACCAAATTCACGGAGTCGATAAGGACAATCCGCTACACGATAGGTTATTGGAAATGAACGGTGGTAGCTCGGATTTTTCCGCTTGGCAAGCCAATGCGCGCGGTGTTGATCTCAACCACAATTACGATGCGGGATTTGACGAATATAAGAAATTAGAGCGCGAAAAAGGAATTCAAAAAGGCGCACCCACCAGGTATAGCGGTGAGTGTGCCGAAAGTGAACCCGAGGTTGCGGCACTCTGCAATTTGATACGGTTTTCTGCCCCTTGGCGCGGGGTAATGACGTTGCACACACAAGGTGAAGAAATCTTTGCACCGCTCTGCAAAGAAAAACCAAAAAGTGAGGTTACAGCACGTCGTCTCTCGGAGTTGACGGGTTATCGTCTGTGTCGTGCAAAGGGGCTTGCCGCCTATGGAGGGCTTTCTGATTGGTGTGCCGAAAAGCTCTCGATTCCTGCCTTTACAATGGAATGCGGCAGAGGAAAAAATCCCCTGCCGATCACACAAATTTCTTCTGTTTATTCCACGATGCGCGCCTCTCTTTTTCTCTTTCCAACCATCCTTTGATTTTGCTTTATTTTTTTGCAAAAAAGAATTGCAAACACGCGCGGTATATGTTATAATATAATTTAATGGATGGAAAAATCACCCGATATTCCACAAAAAGCATTTATGATGCATGGGTTTTGCGTTCTTCGGTGTACTTTTTTCGGGTGGCTTCACCACCTCGCAAGTGCCGTTCCTGCTTGTTTTTATTCAACAGCTCCTGCACCTGCAAATACAAGGCATTATTGATGTGACGAAGTCTTTCGGTAACGTCTTTATGTACTGTGCTTTTGCTGATTCCAAATACCTGCGCTGCCCCCCTTACCGTGGCGGCATGCTCTAACAAATATTCTCCCAGCACAACGCACCGCTCCCTTTGCGTCCAATCAGAGATCATGTGGTATCCTCCTTGTTGGGTTCTCTCTGTTTGATACTATGCATCTCCCCCACATTTTAGAAGTGATTTGATAAAAAAGGATTTGTTTTTATGTTAAAAGAAGAACAACGCTTTGCCGCCTCGGATATTTTGGAGGGTATGACCTCAATTTCTGCTCTTCTCAATTCCAACGGTGTCAATGACCGAAAAATCGAAAAGGTACTCATCGACCGCACAAAAAGAAAGTCAAAATCTGCACAAATCGGCTTTTTAACGGCAAAATCACACGAACTCGGCTTTCCTGTGGAGTTTGTTGATTCCGCAGAAATCGATGTACTTGCGGTTGGCAACACACACGGTGGCATTTTGGCACTTTGCACGCCTCGCACCATTCCCACACTCCGTGCAGAAGACATTCACCCCAATCAGTTTTACGTTTATCTTGAGGGAATTGAAGACCCTTACAATTTCGGCTATGCCATTCGTTCTCTTTATGCGGCAGGAGTCAGCGGTATTGTTCTGCCCCCTCGCAACTGGATGAGTGCCGGCGGTGTTGTGGCACGTGCCTCAGCAGGCGCTTCGGAGTGTTTGCCCATTTTTCAAGCCGATGGCGAGGATGCCGTAAAACTTTTTAAAGAAGCAAAATACACGGTTCTTTGTGCGGGCATTCGCGAT
>JAFYRH010000073.1 GCA_017559555.1 Clostridia bacterium | reverse complement strand
TCGTCGGTGGAATCGTATGCACGAATCTCATCGGAATACATCACGCGACGGCAACGCTCAAAGTCTTCCTCCAAAAGCCCTTTTTTCTTGACTCCCTCCAAATATTCTATGAGGTGGTCGTAAACGGCTTCGGGGTTTTGAGAGTCGCCTGAAATGCAGGTGAATGCAAACCGCTCGGTTGAAGAATATCCAAATGAGAACGAGGGAGAGATCAATCCCACCTCGAAAAGTTCTGCATAAAACGGCCCTGCTTGCGAAAAGAGAATTTCATTGAGCAATGTAATGCAAAGATCGCGACGCAGGCGTCCTTCGGGTTCTTTGGGCAATACGTTATCCTTTATGCCAATATTGAAGATGGGCTTTGCCACCTGCATTTTGGCATTTGCTCGTGTGCGACGAACCGATTCCGGCTCCTCGGGAGTGATGCGACGAATAGGTTCTTTTTCCCCACACGTAGCAGGTAAAACGCGGTCGGCAACCGCTACAACCTCCTCGGGTGTGATGTTTCCACACACAACAAGCGCCATATTATCGAGGCGATAAAAGGTGTTATAGCACTCGTAAAGAAGCTTTGGCGTGATTTTTTGAATGGATTTGACCGTGCCACCGATGCTGACGCGCACGGGATTTTTGTGATAAAGTGCACCCAAAAGATTTTGGTAAGCACGTTCCCAAGGGCTATCCTCATCCTCGCGAAGCTCTTCGGCAATAATGCCTCTTTCACGCTTGACCGATTCCTCGGTGAAATGAGGCTCCGTAACAAAGCGCAAAAGCTCCTCGAGGGCGGCTTCAACGTTCTCGGTGCAGGCACAAAGGTATGCCGTTTTGGTGTAGTCGGTATAGGCATTGGAATCTGCCCCAAGTGCCGAAAAGCGTGCGAATGCGTCGCTGCCGTCGGGGGCTTCAAAAAGCTTGTGCTCCAAAAAATGTGCAATGCCGTCGGGCACGGTTACAGGCTTTCCATTACCAATGGCAAAGGTGGTATCCAAAGAGCCGTACTTGGTTGCAAACAACGCATAGGTATTGGTCATCTTTTTGGGAAAGACGTAAATAGGCAATCCGCTTGCGTGTTTGATATAGGTGTATTTTTCGCGTAAAAGCGCGGATGTGTATTCTGTTTTATTCATCGTCCTGCTCCTCTCCTTCGCCTGTGGGATGCAGAACGAACACGGTATCGATCTTCACTTTTTGCGCAACACGGATAACGTCCTCGCGAGAAAGAGCGGCAATGCGCTCACTTCCCTCTTCGGGAGAGATTGAAACACCTGCTAAGGCTCTGCCAAGGTAGTAGACCTCCATAGCAGAGGGGCTATCGGAAAGTTGGCGGTAGGCATTTGCCATGGATTTTTGTGCCGCCTGCCATTCGGAATCGCTGATGTCTCCTGCGGCAAGAGCATCCAATTGACGGCGAATTTCGGCTTCGGCTTCTTCACGACGCTCATCCTCAAGACTACAACAAATTGTGAGTGCCGCCTTGTAGGCATTGTAGGTAGAAAAACAGGAATAGCAAAGCCCCAGCTTTTCGCGTACGTTGATAAATAGTTTGGAAACGGGTGAGGAAGAACCCAACAGCTCGTTGTAGAGTGCAACGGCAAAAAAGTCCTCATCCTGCACGGCGGCAGGGGTACGCATGCCAATCACCAACGCGCTTTGCTGAACGGGTAGATCCTCGCATACTCTCTGTTCTCCCTTGCGGCACTTGATGCTTTTGACATCGGTGAGCGGAATGGAGGGGGTGTTTTTTTTGATTGGCTCTGCCGAAGCGTTTTTGATACCAAGGCCCTTTGTAAGGGCATCAACAACGCTTTCGGTGTCGGTCGCGCCCACATAGAATGCATGCAAGGAAAGATCTTGGTAAAGCTCTTTCCAATAAGCAGTCAATTCTTCGGGCGTGACTGCCATCACTTCTTCTTCGGTTCCGTAAAGCGGTATGCCGCAAGGCTCGCTATCAAACATCAGTTTGCGG
>JAFYRH010000072.1 GCA_017559555.1 Clostridia bacterium | reverse complement strand
GTCACCGAGAGGTGACTGATGAGGTGTAGCCGCCATAGGCGGCGTTTGGACGCGAGTGTTCTTAACGGATGCTACGCATCCTACACCTCATCCGCCTCGTGTTACTCGGCACCTTCCCCTCAAGGGGAAGGCTTTTTGGTTATGCGAATCGCTTTTGCATAGCAAAAGCCAGCGGACCCCACCGCTGGCTAGTAATATTGGGCTTTTAGCCCTTGTGCATACCACTCGTTTGACGGGTGGTTATGATTCTGCTTTTTTAACTCTGCACTCTGCACTTACATCGCTATCCACGCGCCAAGCGGTGTCAGGTCAATCAAAATACCGCAAAACACCGAAACGCCAAACAGAATGCCAACTACGCGTAAAGAATCCTTGACGGGGCGGTTGTTGCGGAAAAGAATGGCAATACCAATTCCTGCGTTAACCATAAGTCCCGAAAGCAATGCGCCACTGCTGATCACTCCGTCAACGAAGAGCGAGGTGAGTGCTACCGACGACGCACAGTTGGGAATGAGACCCACAAGTGCCGCCAAAACGCTACCCAACACGGGGCGGTCGAGCACAACACTCTTGATGTTCTCCTCGCCAATGAGTTCGATACCGAGATTGAGCACAAAGGTGAAAATCAAAAGAAAAACAGTAATATAAATGGTATGTTTGAGTGCTGAAAGCACAAAACGGTCACCGCAATCGCAATTTTCGCGTTCGCAAAGCTCTTCGATACCGGGCTCTTGCTCGTCAGGCTTGCCTTTGCGAATCAGACGTATCACGCCATCGATGGCAAAACCTGCTCCAATACCGATAACAAGCTTGGTTGCCAATAACTTTAATATAGTAGGAATCGGTGCACCGCTCGAGATGAGAATGGGGAGCATTTCATCGGATGTAGAAAGATAAACCGCGATGAGGGTTCCCGTGGTAATCATACGACCGGTGTAAAATCCCGTTGCCGCGGCGGAAAATCCACATTGCGGAAGCACACCGAGAGCGCCGCCCACAAGAGGTCCGACCTTGCCCGAACCACGCAACCAACGCTCAGGAGCGCCGCCTGCTTTGTGTTCCAAAAACTCCATCAAAAGATAGGTCAAGAACAAAAACGGAACGACCTTTGCGATGTCCTCCAAGGTGTGCAAAACACTATGTCCTAAAAGATGCCAAAAATCATGCATTTGCCACTTCTCCTTTGCGCATACAAGCGGCACAAACGCCATAAAGGACAGATATTCCGCAGTTAATCATAAAACCGTGCTCGCGCAAAATGTGCTCTGCAAAATCCGAGCTTGCAAAGCAATCGAGGTGGCTGACACGTCCGCAAACGGTGCATTTTTGATGAAAGTGATCTTTGCAATCACAATCTGCACCGATGTATTGATAAAGCGTTCCGCGACCGTCATCACCGTGGAATTTGCGCAAAACGTCAACACGGCAAAGCTCCCCAAGATGGCGGTAAAGACTGCTTTTGCCGGTAGATGCTTCTTCGTTTACCTCGGCATAAAGCTCCTCTACTGTAAATTGGCGGTCGGGGTTGCGTCTGAAAAAGCTGATAAGCGCTTCCCTTCCCGCTGTTTTATATCTCTTTTTTCTCATTTGTTTTCTCCTTAAATTGAGAACAGTTCTCAAATTATAACACAAAAAGAAAGGCTTGTCAAGCCTTTTTCTTTTTAAAAATGAAAAGTTTCAAAATCGAATGATAAAAAGTATGTTTTTCTTTTAATCGGGCAAAATATTCTCACATTTGCAAAAAGCTTTTGTTTCTTCTCTTGGCGTTTTTTTGCGGCTCAATGGTTATCATTGTTACTTATGAAATCGAGAGGTGCGGCACACATTAGTATCAGCAAACGGACAAGGTATCATTCGTCGGTGAGCGCGCAAGGCTTATCGGCTCCCTACCTGCGCCCATTGCCTCCCACAAACACACGGCGCGCCCTCGCGCCTATCGATAGGAAAGGTAAGAGATCATGAAAAGAAGAATTTGGAAGCTTTTGTGCTGTCTTTTGCTGATGTTGTCCATCCTCCCCCTTGGGGTACTGACATCCTCGGCAAGCACAACCCAAAAGGAGTTTGTTTTTGCCATGAGCTATTGCCCGGGAATTGACGCCTCTTTCGCGTCTGCCTCTCTGCCCTGCGCCGCCACCTACACGACGGTGCTGAGTGCCGACACCGAGGATCTACGCGACCTGATGCTCTACCCCGGCGGAATGCCGTTTGGTGTAAAATTTTATACCGACGGTGTGATGGTTGTAGGCTTTTGCGACATTGACACCGGCAAAGGAAGCGTAAATCCCGCCGAAAAAGCAGGACTGCGCACAAAGGACGTCATCCTCAAAATTGACGGCGAAGAAATCAAAGGGGCAGCAGATATGACTGCTCGCATTGAAGCCTCGGACGGCAAGCCGATGAAATTGACCTGCCGTCGCGGCGGCAAGGAATTTGAAACCACGCTTACCCCCGTCCTCTCGGCTGCAGAGGGGCAATATAAGACGGGCATTTGGGTGCGCGACAGCGGTGCGGGAATTGGTACAGTAACATTCCTCTTCCCCGATAGCGGTGCCTTTGCAGGGCTCGGACACGGCATTTGCGATGCAGACACAGGCGCACTTGTTCAAATGAGAAAGGGCGCGGTTTCCGACGTAACTATCTCGTCTGTTGTCAAAGGCGCGGCAGGAGCACCCGGAGAACTCAAAGGGCACTTTAACCCCGGACGTTCGGGGGCGCTGCTCGGCAACTCAAACTGCGGCGTGTGGGGCGTATTCTCAGAGGTTCCCGAGGTCTCCTGCGAGCCGATGCCCATCGGTCTGCGCGACGATATCGCCGAGGGAGACGCCTATATCCTCTGCACTGCATCAGGCGAAGAAATTCAAAAATATGACATTCGCATCTCAAACATCAAGCGCGACGCCAAAGGCTCCAAGTGCTTCACCGTGACCGTCACCGACCCTGACCTGCTCGCCCTCACGGGCGGAATCGTGCAGGGGATGTCGGGCTCTCCGATCATTCAAAACGGCAAGCTTGTCGGAGCCGTCACCCACGTCCTCATCAACGATCCCACCACGGGATACGGAATCTTTTTGGAGAATATGTTAGCGAATATGCCTGTATTGGCGAGAT
>JAFYRH010000071.1 GCA_017559555.1 Clostridia bacterium | reverse complement strand
CTTCCGGCTCGCTATACTCGCACCTCTCTCGGAGGGAGGCTCATAGTATCACTGCTTTGGTAATTTATTTCCCATTCTTCGGCTTAAAATACTGATACAAATTACAAGGAATCATACCGTTGTAAAGCTTTCTGATCTTATCCGCGCGCATGCCGTAAAAGCGTTCGAATTGCGGATGCGAGGTGATGATGTAGATCTGCCAAGGCGAAAGATTGGCAAAGGCACGTCCCATGTCGCGGTAGAGCTGTTCTGCTTCCTGCGGAGTCATCAAACGCTCGCCGTAAGGGGGATTGCAAACCACGGTGCCGCGACGTCCTTCGATTTTTTGCATCTTGCGCACATCCGCGCAAAAGATGTTCATGTGCTCCTCAACACCTGCACGCAGGGCGTTTTCGTATACCGTATCGAGGATATCCTCGTCGATGTCCGAGGCGTATACCTCAAAGTCGCTATCTTTTTTAATAGCCGCCTCTGCCGCCTCGCGGGCATCTTTCCAAAGAGCCGCAGGAATTTGTGCAAAGCTTTCTGCCGCAAAGCTACGACCAAGACCGGGCGCGCGATTTGCAAGGATGAGTGCCGCTTCAATGGCGATGGTGCCCGAGCCGCACATAGGGTCCCAAAAGAGGACGTCCTCACGGGGGCGAGCGGTGAGTGCAAGTGCCGCCGCCAAGGTCTCACGCAAGGGGGCAGGACCTGCCGCAGGTCTGTATCCGCGCTTGTGAAGCGGAACACCCGAGGTGTCAATCATCAAGGTTGCAACGTCCTTAAAGATGAAAAATTCAATTTGATATTTCGTTTCGGTTTCCGCAAACCACTTTACACCGTATCTCGCCGAAAGGCGATCGACCACGGCTTTTTTGACGATGCTTTGGCAATCGGGAACAGAGAAGAGCTTGCTCTTAATGGCGTGTCCCTTTACGGGGAAGGCATCGAGCTTGCCGATCCAATCCTCCCATGCGATCTGGCGCGTTCCTTGAAAGAGTTCGTCAAAGGTGGTGGCAGGGAAGGATGCGAGCTTGATGAACACGTGCTCCGCACAACGCAGTCCAATGTTGGCGCGCGCAATGTCCGAGAGCTCTCCTTCAAAGGTTACGCGACCGTCCATCGTGTCGATGCGATGGAGCCCGAGTGCATCTATTTCTTCGCCCAAAAGCTTTTCCAAGCCGAACAGGCAAGTGGCAACAAGTTGCAGTTTCATAAATACTCCTTACGATAAGGTAAACTATGGTAATATCATTCGGCTTCGAAAAAAAAAGCCTCCCACTTTGGGGGAGGTGGCATGCGGTAGCGTGACGGAGAGGGCAAAAAAAGAAAATCCCCTCTCAGTCGCCTTACGGCGCCAGCTCTCCCCGGGGGAGAGCCTTGCATGATTCCCTAACTGAACGATGTAAAAGCCATAGTACCCCGTTTTTTATCTATTATAACACAAATCGCGCGTTTTTTCAATCGATTTTTCTATATTTATCAAAGAGAAATTATGTGCAATTCTCTTGCAATTTTACACGAAATCGTGTATAATATATAACAGAAATGTATTTGCAAGAAAGGATTTTTTGCTATGAATAAAATGAAAGTTGGCGTAATTGGCGCCACAGGTATGGTAGGACAACGCTTTTTGACGCTCCTTGCCGATCACCCTTATTTTGAAGTTTCGGTTCTTGCGGCATCTGCACGTTCTGCGGGCAAGACCTACGAAGAAGCTGTTGGCGAGCGTTGGAAGATGAGTGTTCCCATGCCCGAGCAATATAAAAAGATGGTGGTAATGGATGCCGCTGAAATTGCCGCAGTTGGAGAGAAGTGCTCCTTTGTTTTCTGCGCGGTTGATATGAAAAAGGACGAAATTCGCGCCCTTGAAGAAGCTTATGCAAAGGCTGAAATTCCCGTTGTTTCCAACAACTCCGCTCACCGTTGGACGCCCGACGTTCCCATGGTGATTCCGGAAATCAACGACGAGCACCTCGAAGTTATTGCCGCTCAAAGAGCGAGACTTGGCACCAAGCGCGGCTTTATTGCCGTTAAGCCCAACTGCTCCATTCAGTCTTACGTTCCGGCTCTCACACCTCTGCGCAAATATGGCATCAAAGAGGTTGTTGCTACCACTTACCAAGCAATTTCCGGTGCGGGCAAGACTTTCCGCGAGTGGCCCGAAATGATCGATAACGTCATTCCTTACATCGGTGGCGAAGAAGAGAAGAGCGAACAAGAACCCTTGCGCGTTTGGGGCAAGGTTGAAAATGGCGAAATCGTCAAAGCAGATGCTCCTCTCATCACAACGCAATGCATTCGCGTACCCGTAACCGACGGTCACACCGCCGCTGTGTTCGTACGCTTTGAAAACAAGCCCACTAAGGAAGAGATCCTTGACGCTTGGAAGAACTTCTCCGGCAAGCCTCAGGAACTCGGACTTCCTCACGCTCCCGAGCAGTTCATCACCTATTTTGAAGAAGACAACCGTCCGCAAGCCAAGCTCGACCGCGATATTTATGGTGGTATGGGCGTGACCGTTGGTCGCTTGCGCGAGGATACTCTCTTTGATTATAAGTTCGTGGGTCTTTCCCACAACACTCTCCGCGGCGCCGCAGGCGGTGCTGTGCTCATCGCAGAGCTCCTTTACAGAGAAGGATATTTTAACTAAATAGGGAATAGACGTGGGGGGACTTTTTGAAAAAAGTCCCCCCACACCCCTTCAAAAACTTTCTAACAGAGGGTCAAAGAGGAAAGTCGTTCGTTTACTTATGAACAGTCGGCGCAAGTCGTAGACTTGCTTTTGCTGCCGCTAACTCGCAGGCGCCTCCGAGACCCTGCTCGGT
>JAFYRH010000070.1 GCA_017559555.1 Clostridia bacterium | reverse complement strand
GTCACCGAGAGGTGACTGATGAGGTGTAGCCGCCATAGGCGGCGTTTGGACGCGAGTGTTCTTAACGGATGCTACGCATCCTACACCTCATCCGCCTCGTGTTACTCGGCACCTTCCCCTCAAGGGGAAGGCTTTTTGGTTGTGCGACTCGCTTTTGCATAGCAAAAGCCAGCGGACCCCGCCGCTGGCTAGTAATATTGGGCTTTTAGCCCTTGTGCATACCACCCGTTTGACGGGTGGTTATGATTGTTTTGTATTAGTCTTCGGAAAGGCTTTGGTAATCGTCTTCTTCAATGATGCAGCCGAACTTTTCGCCGCATGCGGGGCAAAGAAGATTTTCGGGATCGAGTTCGCTATCAAAGCAAACGGTCTCACCGCAAGAGGGGCACACGATCTCACAGTAATCGTCATCGTCACAGTCACAGCCGTCGCAAGCAGTGCAATCGCCGTCACATTCTTCCCACTCTTCGTCATACTCTTCGTCGTCACAATCGCATTCGCATTCTTCGTCGAGGTAGTCCTCAACGTCTTGCAAATCGTCGTCAAGCTCTTCAACGTATTCGTTGAGGTAGTTCAGATCTTCGTCGATCTCTTCGATATCTTGTTGGATGCCTGCAATCTCATTTGCCATTTCGTCAACGAGGTTGAGGAGAGCGGCAATGATCTTGCCCTCCTTAGTCTCCTTGTCAAACTCGAGACCGTCAGCCAAACCTTTGATATAAGCGGATTTTTCAGTCAAACTCATAATATATTCCTTACCTTTCGTAGTAATGTAATTTGAAAATGGGGAAAACCTTGCTCGCAAAGTCTTCCCCTTTTTTGGTTGATTATGCTCTGGAAAGATATTCGCCCGTACGGGTGTCGATCTTAAGAACGTCACCAACGTTGATAAAGAGCGGAACCTTGATTTCAGCACCGGTCTCAAGAGTTGCGGGCTTGAGGGTGTTGGTTGCAGTGTTGCCTGCAAAGCCGGGGTCGGTATCGGTTACTTCGAGTTCTACGAACGTAGGAGGCTCAATGCCGAATACGTTGCCCTTGTAGGAGATGATCTTGCACATCATTTCTTCCTTAACGAAGCGGAAGTTGTCGCCAACCATGTCATGAGCAACAAGGGTCTCTTCCCAAGTCTCTTGATCCATGAAGTGGTACAGATCGCCATCGTCGTAGGAATATTGCATATCTCTTCTTTCAATGTAAGCGTTCTCAAATTTGTCGGTGGGGTTGAAAGTCTTTTCGATAACCGCACCGGTGATAACGTTCTTGAGCTTGGTACGAACAAACGCTGCGCCCTTACCGGGTTTTACGTGTTGGAATTCGATAACCTGCAGTACGTTACCGTTCTCATCTTCAAATGTAATACCGTTTTTAAAATCGCCGGCTACTACCATAATTACCTCCAAAAACAGAAAGTCAAAATTTATGCCGAAATGCTTGTCCGACACATAGTTGAGTTTATTATACTACATTTTTACCCACTTTGCAATAGGTTTTATAGTATTTTTTTCTTTTTTTTATATTTTTAGGGTAAAAAATGTGAAAAAATTCAGGGAACAAATCTATGTCGCTTGGCAAAAAGCATTAGTCAAACTCATCAATTTCTTCTTTTTCTTGCTTAACAACAATTTTATCAAAAACAGAAAGCAGCGAAGGAAGCACAAAGAGGATGAGCAAAATAGCACACAAGGAACCAATGCCAAGAGTGGTGAGAATGCTTGCAACGGCACCCGACATCAATCTACCGCAAATCAAGGTAACCAACACAATTAAGAGAGACGAGGTCAAAATGGAGTGGGTCGCTCTTCTCATAACCTCAGGGAGCGCTTCCTCAACACTATACTCTTTTCTAACCTCCATGTAATATGTGGTAAAAAGAATTCCGTAGTCGATCATCGAACCCATCAAAATGCATTGAACGAGAATAAGCGGGATAAAGTACATGGGCAAATTGATGACAACCATAACGCTCATCATAGAGAATACCGCACATTCAATAACGCCAACCAACATCAAAGCCAAGAAGAATTTCTTAAATGTGAACCAAACTACCGCAAATACTGCAACAGCGGTTACAACGGAAATGATCAGATACTCGCTCTCAAAGCTCTGCGATACCTCGTAGGACATTGCAGTTGCGCCAACCAAATAGTATTCGCCCGAGAGAGTGGATGCAAGCATTGCATTGAAGTTGTCATAAAAAGCATAAATTTCTTCGGATTCAACCTCGTAGTTGAGCGTGATGACCATTCTGGAATGATCTTCTCCAACAAGCTGCGCCAAGCCCTCTTGCATGGTTGTCTTTGCTTCTTCAAATTGAGCAGTTACGTTCTCATCAAAGAAAGAAGAAAATGCTTCGCTTGTCAAAATCTCTTCCGAAAGGAAGATAAAGAAATCATAAAGCGGAACGCGAACCTCACTCAAATCCACAGCACTGCTCTGCGCCATAATATAGAGCAGGGTCAACGTGTTTTCATTGAGCATGTCGCTCTCTGCCACACTTGCAAAAAACTCTGCGAGTTCACGGGGAGCAAATTCTCTTCCCTCCCGAACCATATCAGACATTTCTTTGAGCATGCCCAACTGTGCCATCTGCTCCTCATCAAGAATGCCATCGGCGTACTTTGCAACCTCTGTGATGATATCAACAAACTCTGTAAACAACAAGCTTCTTACGGGTTGAACACCAAAAACACGCTCGATGTTTTCCTCATCCATTCCCAATGCATCGGCTACGTTTGCCCAAAACACAGGGGTGATGTTGGTGATGTGCGCGTCTTTCATTTGAGCAATGAAGAAAATGCTCTTAACAAGCTGCTTTTCAACACCGAGAATGCCTGCGATTTCTTCGGCAGAATATTCTTCCTCACTTGCGAGTGCATCAACGAGAGATTTCATTTGTGTGAGCTGTCCCTTTGTTTCATCATCGATCATAGAAGAGAAAAGCTCATTGTTCAAAAATTCATCAGACGCAATAAAGGTTACAAAATCGACCAAGGTCATATCTGTTACTTCCATGCCATTCTCTTTGATGTAGAACAGCGTGTTGACAAACATCTCAGGGATACCCATCATGGAGGACAGATCCGATGCGGACATTTTCATGCCAAGCGTATTGGCGTATCCTTGAACCAAGGTGACGTGTTCGTCTTTTTCGAGATATTGAATGATCTCCTCCATTTTTGCTTCGTCTTTGCCATCGTAAACAAGAACAATCGTATCATCTTGCGGGAAAATGTCGGTAACGATGCTTTCTTCGGCATAAGAATATTCAATAATCAGTTGTGTGGAAGCAATAAGCACGGCAACAAAAAGGATAAAGGAAATGACAGAAATGATTTTTCTGTTTCGATAACTAAATGCACCAATAGAACCAACGATTTTATCAAACATTTTCCTCTTCCTCCTTCTCTTGTTCTTCTGCTTGTTCTGCCTCGGGCTCTTCTTGAACCGCCTCTTCTTCGGCTTCTGCTTGAAGCTCTTCTTGAGTTTCCGATTGAATCTCCTCTTCTTGAATTTCTTCTTGAGCTTCCTCTGTTTGAGGCTCTTCTTGAGGTTCTTCTTGCGTTTCTTCTTGAAGTTCTTCTGCTTGGAATTCTACCTGCTCCTGCTCGGGATTGTCTTCTACGTCAGAATCTTCTTTTTCAAAGCCTTTTTTGAGTTTTTTCTTCAAGGTTTCCTTATCAAGTTTATCAACAAGAACGTCGAACCAAAGAATGAGTGTGGGCATTACGGTAAACACGCAAACAAGGCTGAGGAATACACCCTTGGAAATAACAAGCCCGATATCTTTACCAATGGTAAAGCTCATCATCAAAAGCGCAAGCAGTCCGATAATGGTGGTGATAGAACTGCTGGAGACAGAACCGAACGCATTCATAATGGCGTTTCGCATTGCCTTGGGTTTGTTTTGTCTGCCAAGCAGTGCATACTCTTGTTGATAGCGATGCAACAACATGATGGAATAGTCGATGGAAAGCACCAGCTGGAAGATTGCCGCTATGGAGAAAGTCATATCAGAAACGCTTTCAAAAATAACGTTGCTTCCCATATTGATCATGATGGCAACACCAATGGATACCAGCAAAAGGAAGGGTTCGAAAAAGGATTTGCACATAAAGAGCAGAACAATAACACCAATAGTGATTGCCATGGGAACGAGTCTATCCAAAACATCCAACTGCGCACCCGAATAGTAGCTGTAAACCTTGTAGGTGTCTTCATATTGGTTGTGCATTTTTTGGATGATTGCGCTTACTCGGTCGTTGTCGGCGACATAATTGGTATGTACAACATACATACTGAACGTTTTTGAATTGTGTTCGATGCTATCCAACTCATAGTCAACGCTCGCAACTCCCTCAAACGCGGCAAGCTCTTTGTGTATAGTTTCCTTTTGCGAGGTGGTCAAGCCGCCAAACACAATTTGAAAACTATCTTTGAGCTCAATTACAGGAAACTCTTTGTTGATGATTTCGTAGCCTTGGCTCATCTTGGAATCCTTGGCAAGATACTTGGATTGATCTTTGTTAATTGTGACCTTTGGAATCAAAAAGGCACAAAAAATAGCAAGCGCTACACTTGCAAAAAAGAAAACCAATCTGTACTTTACTAAAACATTAGCAAGTTTTTTCATTCTTCCTCCTAAACGATTGACATTTGTAATATTCTATGATATAATTATACACAACCACAGTTGTTTAATCAACCATCGTTGTGGCAAAAAAGTTGTTTAAACACATTTTTAGGAGAATATTATGAATAAAAATGACCTTCGTTTTCAAAAAACAGAATTACTAATCAAAACCACCTATTTCAATCTTAAAAAGCGAGGCTCAATATCGGTAAAAGTGAAAGATCTTTGCGACACCGCGATGATTAACAAAACCACATTTTATGCCCACTACGAAACCATTGAACACCTCCACAAAGCGGTGTGCATGGATTTTGTTACCCGCATTCTTGCCCCCAATCCCTACATTGATAAAATGCAAGGCGAAATGCGCACACTGATTTATTCGATTCTCAACGACTTTGCCGAAAATATGCCAACCGTAGAAAAACTCTATGGCGACGATTTGCACGCATTGGTAAATGATATTGAAACCGTATTGATGGAGCACTTCGTTCAAGATTCGGTTAATGAGGATTACGAGCTTGCGATTCGTTTTTGCATCGGCGGCGCCTTCCGCCTTTTGGCGCGCGAAAAGGACCTCTCCCGTATTCAAAAAACCGTTGATTTAATCGAAAAAGTTTTGAATTCCTAAAAAAGAAAAAAGCACCTCAAATGAGGTGCTTTTTTCTCTGACGAGCCATTCAGGGGGGCTAAATCGCCCCCTTAAACTGCTCGATAAATTGGAATTTGAAAAATTATATTCCAAACAAGAGCATTCCCATCACGCCCGAAATGACCACGAGCAGAATAGAGGAAAACTCTTTCTTTTTAATGCGTTTCCATATGATCGGAATCGCTATCACTACCGCAAGCACAACAAGTGTTCTCCAATCGAACGTGAGGTTGATAGTGCTGACGGTATCAATGCCAAAGAAAACCGTCAAAGCCATTGTCACAGCCACCGATACAATCAAACCACCAAGTGCCGGACGCATACTTGCAATAAATGTTTTAACAGGCGGATATTTGAGCAGATTTTTGATGCACGCCGCCACCACGAGAATAATGATAAATGACGGCAACACTACGCCTATCGTTGCGAGAAGCGCACCGAGAAATCCTCCTTGCTCATAACCTATATAGGTAGCCATATTTACGGCTATCGGTCCGGGTATGACGGTTTCAACGCCGACGAAATTTAAGAGTTCTTCTTCCGTCATCCATCCGTATTTTAGAACGGAATCGCCGATCAGAGAAAGCATAGCGTAACCGCCGCCGAAAGCAAACGCTCCGACTTTTAGGAAGGTGAGAAATAATTGCAAATAAATCATTTGTTATTCTCTCCTTTCGCTTTTCTCTTTTTGATAAAGAACACGGAAAGTCCGAGAACGCCTGCGGCGAATATGAAGCACACGGACGAGATATGAATATCAAAGAGCGTGCAAAGAATCATTCCGATACAGGTAACGGTAAACACGGTAATATTGAGGGGTGTTTTCTTCATCTTCTTCAACATTTTAAGACCTGCGGATGCAATCAAATATACAACGCAGATCTGAATGCCCTTGAATGCCGCCGCCACGAGTGTAATCTCCATAAACTGCTCGTAAAAGAGAGATACGAGATACATAATGACGAATGACGGCAAGCACATTCCGACGGTTGCAATCACTGCCCCGAACACTCCCTTCAGCTTGTAACCTATGTAGGTCGCCACGTTGATTGCGATAGGTCCGGGTGTACTTTCTGCGATAGCCACTACATCCAAAAATTCGTCGTGGTCAATCCATTTTCGTTTAGATATAAATTCATTTTCAAGCAATGCAATAATGGCATACCCGCCGCCGAAGGCGAAGCAACCGATTTTGAGCATTGACAAGAACAACAGTAAAATAACACTCATATAATTGTCCTCTGGCGTTGACTAACAAATTCTTATTTATCGGTGAGATAATTATACCATATTTTTCTCGAGAAGTCAACCTATTGGCACCAAGGCGTGTGCTTTTCTTGATACAAGTCGGCTTGCTTCGCTCCGGGAATTTCGCGCTCTGCGCGAATATACCCTCACCCTGCGCCTGGTGAGCGAGCTCCCCGATCTTCGGGTGGGGTATGCGAACCCTTATCCAAAACGCTCTGCGTTTTGGGCGGGGTCGATGACGGATGGGTCACCGGAGAACGAAAAAAGCACCTCATTTGAGGTGCGAATAAATCCGGGAATTTCGCCTGTGGCGAATATTTTTGCTCGCGGCTCTTGTGAGCAAGCTCCCATCGCCTTGCTCGCAAAATGCGAACCCTTATCCAAAACGCTCTGCGTTTTGGGCGGGGTCGATGACGGATGGGTCACC
>JAFYRH010000069.1 GCA_017559555.1 Clostridia bacterium | reverse complement strand
TTTCCAACCCATAACCGTCAATGAACCTTCTATTGACGAAACTATGGAGATGCTGTGCGGCATCAAGCACTATTATGAGGAATTCCACGGTGTTATCGTTCCCGAAACCGTTTTGCGCCGTGCCGTTGTGCTTTCCGAGCGTTATATCACCGACCGTTATCTGCCCGATAAAGCCATCGACCTCTCGATGAAGCCGCTTCGGCACTTTCACTTTCTTCTGCTGTTATCAATGAATCCTATCGCATTCGCGATAAGCTTCTTGACCTTAAACAAAAGAGAGAAGCACTCGAAAATGAAATTGCAGGCAATGATGCGGTAGAGCAAAGCCGTTACGAGGAGATTGCAAACGTGCGCGCGGAAGAGCTCAAGCTTTCCGAACGACTTTCCGCAATCGAACCCGAAACCAAAAAGGTTACGCTCACAGAAGAAGAGATTGCAAACGTAATCGAACTTTGGACGGGCGTTCCCGCAACCAGCATTACCGAGAACGAATTTGCGCAAATCGATCGACTCGAAAGCAAGCTCAAGGAGCGCATTATCGGTCAAGATACCGCGGTTGCGGCAGTTTCCAAAGCAATTAAGCGCCATCGCGCAGGAATTGCATATAAGAGAAAGCCGGTTTCCTTTATTTTTGCAGGTCCTACGGGTGTTGGTAAAACAGAACTCGTCAAAACACTCGCAAATGAACTTTTCCATTCGCCCGAAACGCTTATTCGCCTTGATATGTCCGAGTTTATGGAAAAACACAGCGTTTCACGCATTATCGGAGCGCCTCCCGGATACGTTGGCTATGATGAAGCAGGGCAGTTGACCGAAAAAATTCGCCGCCGCCCCTATTCCATCGTTTTGTTTGATGAAATCGAAAAGGCTCACCCCGACGTGCTCAACATTCTGTTGCAGATTCTTGACGACGGACGCATCACCGATGCACGCGGAAAGACAGTTAATTTTGAAAACACGGTTATCGTAATGACCACCAATGCAGGCTCCGACCGTTCGGGTGCCACCGCAGGCTTTGCCACAAGTGGAGAAACGATTGCCGAAAGCAAAACCCAAAAAGCTTTGGAAGGTTTCTTGCGCCCAGAGTTTATCAACCGCGTAGATGAAATTATCACCTTCCGCCAACTTGACGAGAGTGATTTTGTGGGCATTGCACGCATTATGCTCGAGGAGCTCAAAACCTCTCTTGCTGAAAAATCCATCGCGCTTTCTTATAGCGAAGAAGCGTTGGAATTGATTGCAAAAGAATCTTTCTCGCGCAAATTCGGTGCGCGCAATATGCGCCGCTATATTCAAAAGGAAGTTGAAGATCGCCTTGCCGAAAAGATCATTGCCGACTATACGCACACTTACAGTGTAGCAAAGGTGGTTGTTGAGGGCGAGAATATCAACGTTCTTTGTATGTAACCCAGCACAACAAGGAGTTTTTATGAACGAAAAAGGTTTGAGATGGCATCAGGCAACGCCTGTGTCTCTTTGCCAACATTTGCATACCAATGCCGCCTGCGGGCTTTCCCGCAAGGCGGCTCGTTCTCGTTTGAGAAAGCAGGGAAGAAATCCATTGTTTGACGGTACAATGCCAAAAACAAAGGATCATATCAAAAAGCTGCTTTTGGACCCTGCATTGCTTTTAATGCTTTTTGGAGCTCTGCTCGCCATTGTGTTTTTATCGCCTTTGCAAATTGTTTGTGCGGTACTTTCTCTCGGTTTGTTAATTGCTGCACTGTGGCGATTTTTATATCGATTGGATGCCTTGTCCCGCATAACAGAGCAATACAGGACCCCTACCGTGCATGTTTTACGAGATGGAAGAATTCTTCGCGTATCTGCCGCGCGTGTGGTTGTTGGAGACATTTTGCTTTTGCAAACGGGTGATATTGTTCCCGGTGACTGCCGCATTTTGAGTGCGCAACAGTTGCGTGTCTTGACACTTCTCTCCGACGAAAAGGGAAATCCTACATATAGAGAATACGTCAAAAATGCAGATACCGTCTATCCTTACGGTAGCCGTATAGATGCTCCGTTGGCTGAAAATA
>JAFYRH010000068.1 GCA_017559555.1 Clostridia bacterium | reverse complement strand
TTTTAAATCCCCTTTTAAGTAAGGGATTGACAAGTCGCCTCTTCTATGATATAATGATAAATTGAGATAGTATGTACACGCGCGCAACACGCGAAAAACCATTTTGGAAAGGAAAATACTGTTATGAAGATCAATGCGCTCAAATCTGCCCTTTTGAATGGCGAATACGACGGTCGTTTGGCTTATATTTATGGCGAGGCAGCGGTTGCAAAACAAAAAGAACGTTATGCCGCCGCCATCGATTCTTTTGTTGCCCTCTACGGGGATGACCGCGAGGGAGCACTCTACTCGGTTGCCGGCAGAAGTGAGCTTTCGGGCAACCACACAGACCATAACCACGGTCGTGTAATTGCCGCATCGATCGACCTTGACATTATTGCGGTTGCCTCCCCCAACAGCGAGGATATTATTCGCGTAAAGAGTGAAGGTTTCCACGAGGACGTTATCGACATCAACGTTTTCACCACTCCTCGCGAAAATCCCGAGGGACATTCCGATGAGTTAATCGCCGGAATGGTTGCAGGCTTCCGCGAGAACGGTTACGCTGTTGGCGGTTTTGATGCTTTTACAACCTCGAACGTACTCAAAGGCTCCGGCATTTCTTCCTCGGCTGCATTTGAGGATATGATTGGCAATATTCTCAATCACATCTACAATGACGGTGAAATCGACAACGTCGAAATTGCCAAAATCGCACAATATGCCGAAAACGTATTTTTTGGCAAGCCTTGCGGCCTGATGGACCAAGTTGCCTGTGCCGTTGGCGGTATTGTTGCCATCGATTTTGAAGATCCCACCGCTCCCGTTATTGAAAAGCTCGATGTGGATATTTCGGGTGCAGGTTATAATCTCTGCATTACAAACACGGGCGGCAATCACGCTGACCTGACCGACGATTATGCTTCTGTTCCCGGTGAAATGAAGAGTATTGCCGCCTACTTCGGCAAGTCTGTTTTGCGCGATTTGGCAGAGGAAAGCTTTGTTGCAAGCATTCCCCTTTTGCGTGCACAGTACGGTGACCGCGCTATTTTACGCGCCCTGCACTTCTTCTCGGAAAACCGCCGCGTAGCAGAGCAAACAGAAGCTCTTAAGAGAGGTGACTTGGATGCTTTCTTTGCAAACGTTATTGCATCCGGACGTTCCTCTTACTGCTATTTGCAAAATGTATACACCACAAAGAACGTAGCGGAACAAGGTCTTTCGTTGGCGCTTTGTCTTTCCGAGCGTCAGCTCGCAGGCAAAAAAGCAGCTTGGCGTGTACACGGCGGTGGATTTGCAGGCACCATTCAGGCATTTGTCCCCTCCCTTGACGTAGCCTCTTATCGCGAAGCGATGGATGCCGCTTTTGGCAAAGGCGCTTGCATGGTTTTGCGCATTCGCCCCGTTGGTGCAATTAAACTTTGATACTCAAAAAGGAATTTTTATGAAACCCGAAAACCAATGGCTCGCCATTTTGCTTGTGGGGAACTCGATTTTGTTCTCGGTTGCCTATTTTGCTTTGGCACCTTATTTTCCCATTTACATCGTCTACCTCGCCGTTGGCGCGGTACTGACACTTATATTTGCTATTTACAACCGCGGTTTTGTAGGCAAAAACCTCAAGCCCGAACATCTCCCCGACACGATGTCGCATGAGGAAAAACAAAAATTCATTGACGACTGTGCCGCTCGTTTACATAAATCCCGTTGGATGATTACCGTCATCTTCCCTATTGTTTTGGCCTTTTGCTTGGATATGATGTATTTGTTCTTGCTGCCAATGTTGGAGGGAATGTTTCAATGAGTGACATTCGCATCATTTCGCTTTACTCGGGATCAACGGGCAATTCCTTTGCCATCGTTGCGCCCTCGGGAACGCTTTTGATCGATGCCGGCAAAAACGCAAAACGGTTGTGCGGTGCACTCGCAGAGGTCGGTATCAATGTCGACGACATTGGCGCGATTCTTGTAACACACGAGCACACCGACCACGTAAGTGCCCTGCCCGTCTTCCTTAAAAAGCACCCCGTACCCGTGCATATTGCCTTTGGTTGCGCGTACAAGCTTTTGCCGCATCCGTCAGTGGAGCCGCTCCTCAATATGCACCCTCCCATTTATGAAGAATTGATTTGCGGCATGCACGTAACCTCCTTTCCCACTCCGCACGACAGTCGCGCATCGGTGGGATATCGCATTGAAATTCCCGACGCGGACGGAGCCGTTGCATATCGCATAGGATATGCAACCGATATAGGCTACGTTACACCCGAAGTTGAAGAAGGTCTTTCGGGTTGCGATGCCGTCATTCTCGAAAGCAATCACGACTACGATATGCTGATGACAGGTCCCTACCCTTATGACCTCAAAAAGCGAATCGCTTCGCGACGCGGGCATCTTTCCAATCCCGATTCTGCAGCTCTTGCCGCACGTCTTTGTGCCAAAGGCACAAAAAAGTTGATGCTCGCGCACTTGAGTCAAGAAAACAACGCCCCCGACATCGCTTATGACGAATGCATAAGTGCCGTTGGAGATGCTGACGTAAAAGTGTTTGTCGCACACCCCGAGCTCCCCACCGAAATGCTCTAATTAGGAGAAAAATATGGTTCAAGTTACCGTAATTACCGTTGGCAACCTCAAAGAGGCGTATTGGCGCGATGCCATTGCCGAATATGAGAAGCGTCTTTGTGCTTTTTGCAAGCCCGAGATTGTGCAACTCAAAGAAACAAAGCTCCCCGACAACCCGAGTGACGGCAAAATAAAAGCCGCACTTGCGGATGAGGGAAAACGCATTCTTGCGGCGATTCCTCCTCGTTCTTACAAAATTGCGATGTGCGTTGAGGGGCAACAGTTCTCCTCTGAGGATCTTGCCGCGAAGCTCGATGGCGTACTTGCCAATACGGGTTCTATTTGCCTCATCATCGGCTCCTCGTTCGGGCTTTCGGACGAAGTCAAAAAGGCTTGCGACTTGCGTCTTTCGGTATCAAAATTGACTTTTCCGCATCAAATGATGCGCGTATTGCTCCTTGAAATGCTTTACCGTTGCTTTGGCATTCTCAAGGGCACAAAATATCACAAATGACAGTTGAGTAGGAGATTTTTATGAAACAGATCTTCAAAAACAATACACAACATCACGGCTCGCGACTCCCCGGAATGGAATCCCTGACAGAACTTTATAAAGTTGGTCCCGGTCCCTCGAGCTCGCACACCATCGGTCCCGAGCGCGCGTGCAAGCTTTGCTTGAAAAAGTTCCCTGCAGCCGATGAATTTCGCGTAACGCTTTACGGTTCTCTTGCCAAAACCGGCAAGGGTCACGGCACCGATACCATTATTCGCAAGACCTTTTATCCTATGCCCTGCGAGATCATTTGGGATCCCGACAGCGAGGATATTCCCCACCCCAACACAATGGATGTGGTGGCTCTTTCCAAAGGAAGCGAATTTGGTCGCTTGCGCATTTTGAGCGTGGGTGGCGGTCGTATTCAAGTAGACGGTGAAGCGGCAGAAGCACCGAAAATTCATTACACGCTCAAAACTTGGAGCGATATCCGCGCGTATTGCGAGGAGAAGAACATTCGCCTTTGGCAGTTTGCCGAAGAAAATGAGGGCCCCGATTTTTGGCTCTATATGACCGATATGTGGGAGACAATGAAGGCTTCCATCAAAGCCGGTCTTGAGCGCGATGGCGAGCTCCCCGGTGGCTTGCACGTGCAAAGAAAAGCGAAGGTTCTTTATTACCGCCGTTCTATTGGCGAGAGCAGTGAGACACGCGAGGACCGTTTGGTTTGCTCCTATGCGTTTGCCGTCAGCGAGCAAAATGCATCCGGTGAAAATATCGTAACCGCTCCTACTTGCGGTGCATCGGGTGTGCTCCCTGCTGTTCTATACTACGAGCAACACAAAAACGGATTTGCCGATTGGGAGGTCATTCGCGCGCTTGCCGCCGGTGGCATCATTGGCAATTTGATAAAAACAAACGCATCTATTTCGGGTGCGGAATGCGGATGCCAAGCCGAGATTGGTACCGCGTGTGCTATGGCTGCCGCGGCGCTTGGTGAGTTGTTCCAACTCAGTCTTGATAAGATCGAATATGCCGCTGAAATTGCGATCGAGCACCATCTTGGTCTCACTTGTGACCCCATTTGCGGTCTTGTGCAGATCCCCTGCATCGAACGCAATGCAGTTGCCGCAATGCGTGCCATCAATGCGGTAACGCTTTCGGACTTCCTTTCCGATACGAGAATGATCTCGTTTGATAAGGTCGTGCGCGCCATGATGGAAACCGGCCGCGATATGTCAGATCTTTATAAGGAAACTTCCGAGGGTGGGCTGGCGACATTGGGGGTTGAAAGCGCTTTGCGCCCGTAAGCGCAAAGCATCGATATAAATCCGCTCACGCGGATTTTCGATATACGCTTGCGCGTTCGATATAGCGCCATAGCGCTCGATATGCTCACTGCGTGAGCGCGGATTTATATCATATCGAGTTCGACCAACGGGAAAACATATCGAATTCGAGTGAAACGAGAATATATCGAGCCGAGCATAACGCATAGCGTTTTGCAAGGCATATCGACCATTCATTACGCGGGCTCCTTCCACCGCTATCGCGGTCCCTCCCGGAGGGTATGTTTGGCGATGGGATATTTGGCACTCCTAGGAGTTGTTTATCAGTTCTAAACGCACTTTTTAAAAAACTTGTAAAAACCACTTGAAAAACTCCCCACTTTTGTGATATAATAGTACAGATATAGAAATTTTGTAACAGACTGCCCGTGTGGCATGGAGGTAAAAATTGATCGTTGCATTGGAAGATGCCAAGTATAAGTTGCTTGGTATGAGAGAAAGCATTGCGGAGCTTGGTTCCGCTTTGCGCATTGAAGAAACCAAAGAATTACTCTTTGACCTTGAAGCACAAACACAGGCTCCCGATTTTTGGAACAGTGCCGAAAAATCGAGCAAGGTGCTCCAAACCATTAAGCAAGGTCAAGATAAGGTTGCCGGCTACGAAAAGCTTTGCGCGCGTCTTGAGGATGCGATCGCTTTAGCGGAGATGGCAATTGAAGAAAATGACGAGAGTTACGTAGAAGAAGTACAAAGCGAGCTTGATGCCATCGTTGCCGAGGAAGAGACCCGCCGTATTGAGGTTCTCCTTTCGGGCGAGTACGACAAGAGCAATGCCATTGTATCCTTCCACCCCGGTGCAGGCGGCACCGAGGCGCAAGACTGGGCACAAATGCTCTACCGCATGATTACCCGTTGGGCAGAAAAGCGCGGCTTTAACGTAAAACTCACCGACTGGCTCGACGGGGACGGAGCAGGCATTAAGAGCGCAACCATTATGGTTACGGGTCTGAATGCTTACGGCTACCTCAAGAGTGAGAACGGCGTTCACCGTTTGGTTCGCGTTTCCCCCTTTGATGCAAACGGACGCCGTCAAACATCCTTTGCATCTATTGAAGTTATGCCCGAGTTTGAAAACCTTGACGCAGTTGTCATTCGTGAAGAGGACATTGAAGTAACCGCTCACCGTTCCAGCGGTGCAGGTGGTCAGCACATCAACAAGACCGACTCGGCAATTCGTATCGTTCACAAGCCCACAGGCATTGTTGTTGGTTGCCAAACCGAGCGTTCGCAGCTTCAAAACAAGGAAACTGCTATGCGTATGCTCAAATCCAAGCTTATGGAAATCAAAATTCAAGAGCGTTTGGATACGATTGAGGATATTCAAGGCAACAAGACCAACATTGAATGGGGTGCACAAATTCGTTCCTACGTCTTTATGCCCTACACGCTTGTCACCGACAAGCGCACGGGTTATGAGACCGGTAATATCCAAGCCGT
>JAFYRH010000067.1 GCA_017559555.1 Clostridia bacterium | reverse complement strand
GGGGCTGTTTTTGCCTTTCCCTCGCGGCGCGAAACTTCTCCGCACACGCCCGGGAGATACGGCATAATGGCTTCTATTTCGTTTTCTTCCCACGCGCGACGTAAAGCCGTTGCCGAAGGGAATGCGCCCATAACCAATTTCTTTTCGGAGTAGCCGCTTCCCTCGCGCTTGATGGTAACAGGGCGAAGCTTTGCTCCAAGACCTCGAATGGCTCGCAGATAAGAAAGAGCAAGAATATCATTGGGCTCGCAGGTGGTTGCTCCTGCCATTTTAGAAAGAATCGAGAAATATGCACTCGCGGTGCCACCCTCCCGTTCTGTCGCCTCGGCATAAGCCGCTTTGAACTCCTCGGACTCCGCTACCTCGGCATAGCGAGAAAGGATATGTAAATCTCCCGTCTCCGAGCCAAACCATACTTCCTCCACCCCGAGACGTTCGAGAATTTCTACGCCTGCACGACCGAAAAATTCTGCACTTGATGCTGCATACGGGAAGGGCAATTCCACAATGGCATCCGCTCCGCTCGAAACCAAAATTTCGGCTCTTGCATGGGGTGACAGAACCGCCGCCTCTCCACGTTGCACAAAGTTGCCGCTCATGACGCAAATGATTGCATCAGCTCCGCTCTCTCGCGCTTGTTGCATTAAATATTCGTGCCCCCCGTGGTACGGGTTGCATTCGCAGATAATACCTACTGTTTTCATGGATACTCCTTTTATTGGAATGTCGCGGGAAAACCTTTTTTGAAAAAAAGAGTTTTCCCGCACCCTTTCCAAAAAACGTTCTCACGAAAAATATAAATATAAGTTGTTAAATACGAATAAACGGCCGGAATGAGGCAAGCCTCGCTTTGGCTTCCGCAAGAAAGTTGTTCTATCCCTGTGGAAGCAATTTCTGCAAAGCCACATACAACTCTGCATTCTGGACTCTTTTGTGCCTTACCAATTATAGCACAACTCTTTTTGTTTGTCAAACGAATTTGCAGTGTTTTTTGTGTGAAAAAAAGTTTTCCACAATCTTTTTTCAATTATGTGCAAAACTGTGGAAAACCCTGTGGATTGTGCGGAAAACTTGCATATTCTTGCCAAAATACGCCATTTTTCGTGCTTTTATGCAAAAAAGCTGTGGAAAACTTTTGGCTTGCGATTCTCTTTTATTATAATCTTTTATAAAACTATTGATTTTTTACAAAAAATCCGTTATAATGGTACAAGAAAACGCATCAAGCGGATATCAAAACCGCAGAAAGGAGGGTTTCTTCGTGAACGAAAATGAATTGAAGGCTCTGCTTGCCGAGGCTGTGCACGATGCCGATTTGCATCCAAATGAAATTCCGTCGATTGACCTTTATCTCGATCAGATCACGAGTCTTGCCGACGAAAAACGCCGTGAGGGTTCCCCTCGCTTTGCCGACCGCGCACTAACCAAGACGATGATCAACAATTATTCCAAGGACGGTCTGCTTTCTCCCATTAAGGGCAAGAAGTACACAAAAGAGCAAATTTTGCAGATGCTGATGGTTTACGAAATGAAAAACACGCTCTCTATTGGGGAGATCAAACGCGTTTTGCAAAACGTGTATACCCTACCTGAGTATAATGCAGGTACGCTTGAGAGCATTTACACACGTTACCTTGCCTTCAAAGAGAACGAGCGATCGGCTACCGCCGACGGTGTTGCCAAATTTGCCGCCGAGGCAGATTTAAACTTGGAAAACGAAGAAGATTTTCTCGTGTTCCTGCTCTCTCTTTCGGCAATGTCCTCTTATTTGAAAAACGCGGTGCAAATCCTATTAGAAGCACACTACCCCGATCTAAACGAAGAAAAAACGCGCGAGGAGCAGGAAAAGAAAGAAGCCGCCAAGCGCGCCAAGGCTGAACAAAAAGCCGAAAAAAAAGCGTCCAAAGCCAAGAAAGAAGGTGGCGAGCAATGAATCTACGCGAAATGAGCACGCCTGCCCTTGCCTACCTCGGTGACTGCGTCATTGAGCTTTGCGTGCGTGAATATTTGGTAGAGTCGGGTCTTTCGACCTCTCGTAACCTCAACAAGGAAGCGCTCAACTACGTTCGTGCATCGGCGCAAGCCGAGGCAATGAAAAACCTCTTTCCCCTTTTGACCGAAGAAGAAGAAGCATTTTTTAAGCGCGGACGGAATATCGGTCACACAAACGTTCCCAAAAACGCCACGGTGAGCGAT
>JAFYRH010000066.1 GCA_017559555.1 Clostridia bacterium | reverse complement strand
TTCTAACCTTAGCCTCCCTCCGGGAGGGAGGTGGCATTTTCGCAAGAAAATGACGGAAGGAGAGCGCGCAACTAACGCAGAGTGCTCGCCATAAACCAAGCAATTTTCTTCCGTGCACGGCGGGCTCCTCCCTATGCCGCTTACGGCATTTTCCCTCCTCCCGGAGGAGGGCTAAAGCAACAACCGCCTATGCGTATTAGAACCTAATCTTCTATCGGCTCGGCATCCCACCAGAGCAAAAGGTTGCTCGAGGGGGAATAAACGACGGTGCCATAGTATTTGCCGTCGTGCAAATCGTGTTCGCAGGTTTGAAAATCGTCAACATGGAAGTTGTGGCGAATGCTTTTTTTCTCGCCGTTTTCATCTGCAAATTCTACATAACTGGTGGAAATGCGTCTGCTGCGAGTTGTGTCGTGCTCGAACTCACCTGTGTAGACGGCGTAATTTTCGTTTATCATATCCTCGCGGAGCGAGAGATATTGATAGAGGTCTTGACCAAAGAACATGCAAAAGAAAATGGTGCCAACAATCACCCACGCCAACGCTCTTCCTTCAGGGGTTTCGGAAAAGAATTGTTTCCAAGTCTTTTTGTGTTTCTTGTTTTTTCTTTTAGCTTTGCTTCTCTCCTTACGAGAAATAAAGGTGTAAACAACACCCGGGAGAACAAGACAGAGCAAGGTCCACAACATCATCGAAACAATTTCCCACTTCATCAAATGGCGGATGATTTCCTCGTACATCGGCTGTTCTCCTTTCTTTTCGCGTTTCTTATCACATTATACAAACAAAACGCGCGTTTGTCAAGGAACGCGGCAAAAATTGTTCGTCGCGAAGCGCAAAAAAATGCGAAGGTATGACAAAAAAGCACACACGTGCGCTCGTTTTGCGTGTTTTTTCGTTTTTTTGGGTCTCTATTTGTCAAGCGGTTTTTCTTGACAAATAGATCGGGAGATGGGATAATCAAATAAAGTGCAGAATGCAGAATGCAGAGTGCAGAGTTAAAGGTACACTCGTAGGGGCGATTCACGAATCGCCCGAAAACAAACGGTTATCGTGTGTAAAAACGGGCGAACACAGTTCGCCCCTACGGAAAAATTTTAAAATCTATTGTAGGAAAGATTCCTAGGTTGTTCGTAAAAAGAAAGGAAAACCATGAAAGTGACACAAACATTACTGATGATTCTTGCCATCGTGTTCGCGGTGGCGCTGGCGCTGACGATAGCGATGATCAGCCTTTCTTACACAAGGGTGGAGAGTGAGGACGAGAAGGGCAGGGAGGAGTACACGACCTACAGAGTTGCCGAAGTCACAACTCCGATTTTGTTGGAGACAACACCCGAGGAGACCACCGCTATTGAAGAGGTCACGATGCCGAGCAACACGCTTTCGTTTGCCTCGGCAGGAGATGGAACCTGCACACTTGTTGGTATTGGGAGCTGTACCGATTCTTGCGTGGTGATCCCGCCTTATTCCCCTGCAGGGGATCGCGTTACAACGATTGCGGCAAGGGCGTTTTATGGGCAAAAACAGATAAACGCTATTCAAATTCCGCCTACTGTCGAACATATTGGAGCGCTTGCGTTTGCCAATTGTCCCAACCTCGTTTACATTTCGGTTAGCGATGAGAACGAGGATTATTGCGACATCGACGGCATCCTTTACACCTCCGACGGGTGTGAGCTTTTGCTCTATCCGCCAATGCGCGCAGGCACGAGTGTGACCATCAGTCTCGTCACTACCGAAATTGCCGAAATGGCTTTCTATAATTGCGCTTATCTCTCCCACGTCTATTACACCGGCTCGCCCGATGCGTGGGAACGCATCACCATCGGCACTAAAAATTATTCTTTGATCGCCGCCGCCAAAACGTTTGGGTAGGGGACGCAGAGCGGATGGAGTGCAGAATGCAGAGTGCAGAGTGCAGAGTTAAGGATACCTTGTAGGGGCGATTCACGAATCGCCCGAAAACGAGCAGCTTATCGTGCGTAAAGGCGGGCGAACGCAGTTCGCCCCTACGGAAAATTTTAAAATTTGTGGTAGGGGATGGCGCCCTCGACATCCCGAAAACAAACGGATTTCCGTGCGCTTCATTTCAACCGGTAGGGGAGGGGCGGTTTT
>JAFYRH010000065.1 GCA_017559555.1 Clostridia bacterium | reverse complement strand
GTGTTGAAATCGTTTACGTAAACGTTAAAGCTCATTACGGTAAAGAGCTGAGGCAATTTCACAAGACCTGTAGAAAGAGATGCACTTGTTGCACTTTCGGCTTGAATTTGCGGAAGCAGATCGCGATTGATGGCACCGTAGCCCTCCATAACAGAAGTATAGATCCACATTACGTTATCATCCTTGCCTACGTAGTAAGCGCTCTTGCCCTCGGTGGTTGCATAGGAAGCATCCCACTCTGCTTGCATTGCATCGGGAACCAGTGCAGAAACGCCGATAATGACGATGGAATCTCCATCTTTTACGTCAAAGTCGGTTACGATCTTGGGGCTGCGGCCGCAAAGTGCCAAAGATTTTTCGGAAAGTGTTTTTGCAATTTGCAAATCGCTACCGCTCTCTTGATTAACAACGATCTTTGCGCGAGAAACGTCGATGCCGTTGAGCATAAAGGTATCGGAAATGTAAGGATGACGGAATAAATATTGATTTTTGTTGCTGAAGAAAACGGTTTCGTGACCTTCTCCCTTGATATGCTCAAGGAAATGCTTGAGTGCATTGGTTGTTCCCTCTTCGGTGTGACCTGCAATAACGATTTTGTTGCCTATGATGGCATAACCGTAGTCATCCCAAAGAAGATTGGAAAGGAATGCTTTGCTTTCTTCACGGTCGGTATTACCTACCAAAATTTCAAAATCGGAAACTTCTATATTCTTATCGGTTTCGGCAACGATTTTTTCACCACACAGTTTTTTGATTTGAGATTGAAGCTTCCAATATTGCGTCATAGTTTTGTTGGAAGTACCTGCAGCACAAATAAGGGTGTATTTGGAAATATCTTCGATGGAGATTTGTACATAACTTTCCTCGGGCTCTTCGGGCGTCTCGGGCTCCTCGCCCCTTTGACCGCCGAGAACAACCCACACAATGGCAGCTGCAATAATAGCCAATGCCAAAAAGGCAATTGCAAAAATTGCAACATATTTTCGGGAATTGTTTTTCTTGACATCGGTAGTAGCTTGAGGTTTTGTTGTAACTTCAACTTTTACAGTAACCTCAACATCTTCTGCAATTTCAACTTCTGTTTTGCTTTCTACATCGACGGAAACTTTATTTTCTTCCATTTCAACTTGCTCCTTTTTCTTTTAATCTTCGCTCGGGAAAGTCAGTATAGACAAAATGGGATAATGATCGGAGACGTTTTCGTTATCTACACGCTCGGTGCAAATACGGTACAAATTGTCATTTTCTAAATTTTTGGCAAAGATGAAATCGATATGTCTGGGTTCACCTGTGGTTGCCATAAGACCGTGATAGGTGGGGGCACGATCCTCTGCCGCAATATGCGCCGCGGCATCGGTATATCCCTCTTCGATCATCTTTTGGTATACAAGCGTATTCACCTTTGCGTTGAAATCGCCCGTGATGATAGTGGGAATATCGCCGAGATTCAGCTTTGCAATCTCATTTAAAAGAATTTGCATTTGCGCCACTTGCGTTGCTTCATCTTCGGGTTTTACGGTGTAATCAAGGTGTGTGTTGGCATGCAAAAATTGCTTGCCGTCGGATTTGCGTTCCAAATGAACGTAGGTCATAATGCGTATGTAATAGGATTCGGGCAACTTAGAGCCTTTTTGATCGGGAGTATTCGAGAGCCATTTGGTGCCGCTATCAAGAAGATTAAATTCATCGGTGAGGTAAAGAATGGCGCTAAATTCATCGTGTCCCTCGGCATTTCTACCCTCTCCTACAACGGTGTAAACATCCTTCAAACGGCTACGCAGAATACTGATCCAAGCGTCGGTTGCTTCTTGCACACCAACAACCGCGGGGCGGTATTTGAGAATGGTTTCGATGACGCTATCAATGCGTTTTTCTTCTTTGCCTGCCATCAGGTTGAAGCTCATAACGGCAATGTTGTCGCTTCCCTCGCGCTTGCCGCTTTCGATGACAATATGATCGCTCTCACTACCGGAAATTTGCGTTGCAAGATCGGTAACGGCACTCAAGTATCCGGAAGCATTTTTGGCTGTGATCAAAAGACAAAAGATAAACGAACTGTCAAAGTAATATTCCTTGCCGGTAGGATATGCATCTTCATCGGGTGCAGGATCGATGCAGACGCATGCGGTATCACCTATCAAAATTACTTTTTTTAGATTCAAATCGAGACCGGCATCTATAAGTTCCTCATCGGTAAAGATCGGAACGGCAACGCCGCAAGCATCGATGATGGCATCGCGAAGGATTTGTGCAACGCCGCCAAGTGCTTCTTCGTTGCAGAGAATGGAAAGCTCGGAAACGGAAACACCGTTGATGCTAAGAGATTGATGCGGATACTCCTTTTGTACGAGCAATTGATTGGTGTTATCAAAGAAAACCGCTTCATCTTCGCTTGCCTTGATGTGCTCGATGAAAGCACGTAAAGCCGCAAGGGTTCCATCCTCGTTTTTGCCGGCAATGACAAGCTTATCGCCAACAATGCCGTAGCCGTAATCGTCCCACTTTAGGTTGGCGAGGAAGATTTCGCTTTCCTCACGGTTGGTCTGACCGATGAGAATTTCGTATTCCCCCTTAGCAAGAGAGGCTACACCCTCATAGTAGAGGTCGCTGCGCTGATTAAGAACCACATCAAACTTCCCACGAAGCGCATTGAAGAGATTGACAATCTCTGTGTTTTTGATCTCCTGCGAAGAATTTCTCGCATAGATGATTTCATAATTGCTCAACTCTTCTGCCAAAATGCTTGTGCGTACCACGGGGGTCTCTTCCTCGCTCGGGTTCGTATCCTCGGGAACGGTTGTAACCTCGGGAGTGGTTTCTTCCGAATTTTCCTCTTTTTTGCACGCCATCATTAGGCAAGTAGACATTAACAAAATGATCGCCAACAAAAAGCTCAGTTTTCTCATGATTTTTTCCTTTCCAAAGTTGTATTTTGGATTTGCTACCCCTATTATACACCTTTAGTGTATAGATTGCAATAGCAAGACAGAAAAAAACTCCCACATAAATGTGGGAGTTTTGCAATATCTTTTTATTTTTTTGCAACATAGTTGCAAAGAATGGTGCGCAAAATTTGCGGATTACAGTTGCCTTTAAGCTCCTTCATACATTTTCCAAAAAGGAACATCAAAGCCTTCTCTTTGCCGTTTTGATAGTCGGCAACCGATTTGGGATCGGCATCAACAATCGTTTTTACGACGTTTTCGATGTGATCTTGATCGTTGGAAATGAGGAAATCTTGTTCTTTTGCGTATACCGTGGGGTTGATTTCGGCATCCTCAAACATGGCATCGAGAATGATTTTGGCATTGGCTCTGCCCACTTTTCCTTCTTTGACGAGCAGAATCAGTTCGCCAAGTTTTGTGCCGTCAAGAGAAAGCATATCGTGTGGTATTTGTTTGGCATTGAGCAGGCTCATAACCTCACCCGTCATCCAGTTTGCGGCATCTTTGGGGGAGTGACAAACAGATAAAGCATCCTCAAAGCAATCGCAAAGCGCGATGCTTTTGATCAGTTGCTCGGCATCGTAAAGAGAGAGTCCAAAATCTCTCATATACCGTTCGCGCTTGCGTTCGGGAAACTCGGGAAGTGTTGCTTGCATTTTGGAAATCCACGCTTCGTCTATAACAAGCACGCCGAGATTCGGGTCGGGTGCATAGCGATAATCGCCTGCCGTTTCTTTGGTGCGCATAGGAGCGGTTTTGCCGCAGGATTCATCCCACCGGCGCGTTTCGGCAATGAGCTCCTCGGTGCCGTTTTCAAGAGCGTCGATATGCCGCGCTGTTTCGTATTCGATAGCGCGCTTGATAGCATC
>JAFYRH010000064.1 GCA_017559555.1 Clostridia bacterium | reverse complement strand
GGGATGGCGCCCACGACATCCCGAAAGCGAACGAATATAAACCAATAAACCCACTGTCTGTCATCCTGAGCGTAGTCGAACTTTTACCGAGTGAAGAACGAGGTAAAAGCGCGAGCCACAAGGCGAAGCGGGATCTCGCTTGAAATCTTGGTGGCTTTTTCACGGGATGTAACATTCACTTTGGCAAGACACAGAAATTCGTTACGAGATCCCTTCGTCGCTATCGCTCCTCGGTTTTTCCTCGCTCTTCGCTCGAAAAAACTTCGACAAGCTCAGGATGACATACAGAGGTGTTGTTTTTTGGCATACTTAAAAAAGAAATTGGTTGATTGCTCCTTATCCAGCATCTGCAATATAAATCCGATTCGAACTGATATGAAACGTCGCGGAGAGCAACGAAATCAACTCTCGTCGAATATGATCATTCGCCCCTCCCGAGCAAACGATGCCGATGCCGGCGATCTCGGGCGCGGAGCGCGAGAGGTAGATAGGGGAGGCGGAGGAACCGCTACCGAGAATGACGTATTCCTCGTTTCCGTCGGGCCACTCGGTGGCATAGACCGACTCAAAGGAGCCCGAAAGTGTGACAACAACGGTCACGTTTCGAACACCGCTTACCGACTCGCAAAGCGTTTTGATGCGTTTTTCCAAATAATCTTGATAAATCACCAATTCGTCGGTGGAAGTGCTGTAAGGCGTTTCCGTCGACGTTTTTTCTGCCGTTTTTGTGCTACTACCAAACAGAATGAGCAAAATACCGAGCACGCCACACCCCAAAAGAAGATATAGTCGCAAACGTCCGTTTTCCTTTAGACTGCCTTTCTTCAAAAAATCGAACATAATAACTCCTGTTTTCTATCGAATTCTATTCAATTGCACTCACGCAATCGCAGCCCAAAAGGGAAGTGACATAGGCTTCCATTTTCCCTGCATCCTTCCAAATTGCCTTTCCCGAAAGAATCAGAGTCACCTTTTTGGGGCGCAGATTTTCACTCTCGCCCGTCCATTCCACGTGCGTGCGAAGATCTCCATCGGCAATTTCGAATTCTTTGCAAAGCGTTTGAGTCAGCATCCCTACAAAATAATCCTTTGAGGCATCGTCAAGGGCGTTCTGCAACTCGGTTGCATAATGATTTTTAACGTCTTCTTCTACGCCAAACTCCCAATTTCCGTTTGCAAACTCAAAAAGGTGCTCGGCAAACGAAACGGTAGGGGAGATGAGAACGCAAACGAACACAAACGACAAAACCAACTTCAAATGTTTGGAAAGTCCACTGCCTGCGCTCGATGGCGCGAGGATGTCCACCACGGTAATGAGGAGCGCGGTGGCAAAAATAGAGAGCAGATAAGTTTTGATATCGTCCATAGGTCAAGCAAGCGCCGTGGCGCAGTGGGTCAAAAGCGTAAAGGTGAGAAAGAGCACCGACGAGCAAATGGCAACCGCCGCTATGAGATAGCCGTTGATGGATGCGAACTCATCAAGCAACCGTCGCTCCCCATCACACCCCAAAATTTCGGCAAATAAGGAGCAAATTTGCCACGTTGCACGTGCTAAAAGAAGTTCTATAAGCGTTGGAAGCATCAAAAAGAGCAGCAAAAGCACACCGCAAATGCCAACGGCACTTCTCATAAAGCCAACCCCTGCGCTCACCGAGCGCAAGAGCTCGGAAACCGAACCGCCCACCACGGGAATGAGACTTCCTGCCGCAAATTTGGCGCTTCGCATGGCAAGCGTATCCTTGCTTGCCCCTAAAATGGTTTGTGCCGAAAGCATAGCCAAAAGGAGCATCATCAAAAAGGAAAGCACTATGGTATAATTCTTTTTTAAGCTTGTCAAGAGCCCACCCAAACGGGGACCGCCCTCGCACGCACCAACGAGAGCCAGTGCCAAACAAACGCCGCAAAAGGGAACAATACTCTTACCAACAATCTCTTCCAAAACCGTCATAAAGAGTGAGAGCCCTGCCGAAGTGGAAACTGCCGCCGCGGCATTGCCCCCCATTATGTAAAGACTTCCCATCAGCGGTACTGTGGCAGATGTAAATGCATTGAGCGTTCCAAAATAAGAAACCGTGCTCTCAATCGTTCCAAAGCCCGCCCCAAAAATCGTGACGGTGATAATGAGTGTTATCATCAAAGAGAACGCGCGAGCGATTTCCGGCTTTTTAAGGGATGCGCAAACGGTGCGACAAATCGAGGATAAAATTAAAATCCCCACCACCGAGCACAAAAGCTTGAGGCAATCGCCCAAACGAAGCCCCACCAAGGAAAGCACCGTTTGGAGAAGAAATGAAAAACTGCTCATCTCTCCCACGGCATCACCAACTTCTTCGGCTTTGTTTGAAAGAGCCCCTTCTGGCAAACTTTCCAAGATAGATGGCGGCAGACTGTTGAACAAGTCCAAATAAACGTCAGGGAGCGTTTGCGTGTCTTGCGTTTCCGTTGCAAAAACGATGAATTGAAGAAGCGGAAACAAGAGGAGAAGAGAAAATAAACAAATCAGTATTCGTGTTTTCATGCTTTATCCTCCCATTTCCAAAAGCCGCTCGGCAGTCCCGAGAATTTCTTCAATTAGGGGAATACACAAAAGGAGAAGCTCGAGTTTTCCCACCGTTTCAATATTTCCGGCAAGCGTACCTTCACCGCTATCTTTGCAAATATCTGAACAAATTTGCGTTAAAATGACAATCCCTAAGCCCTTGAGTATGATTTCAACGTATTGTGAAGCCCCTGCTCTTGTACTCAAATCGCTAAAAAAAGTGAGGAGAGGCTCGATGCTCGATAGGAGAAGTATACCGAATAAAACTACCGCACCTATGCGAACAAGTGGTAAAAAGTCAGCTTTCCATTGCTTAATAACAATGGTGCTTGCCAAAATTAAAAGCGCAACCATGCATAATTTAAGAGGTGTCATTCTACATTCCAAAAACCGAAACGATCATATCAAAAAGCTCACCAATTTGGGAGATCAACAGCATCAAAGCCGCAATAATTCCTGCAATTGTTACAAGCATGGCTTGCTCATCCCGTCCGCTTTTACTCAAAATCTGTGAGGCAACCGATACCAACATACCAATGCCTGCAATTTTTAAAATTAAGGAAATATCCATCCTGTATTCTCCAAATCATTGTAATTACCATAAAAGAATTGCCGTTGCAAGAGAGAGGCAAATGCAAAGCGTTGCACAAAGACGAACACGCATGGGGAGTGCGGCGGCAATTCGTTCGCGTTGATTGCGCAGAGATGAGATGAAAAAATCGCATCGCTTCAGTTGTTCTTCGCGATATCCTGCACCGATTTCGCGCACAAAGCTTTCCAAGGTGTGCTTAGCATCCCCATCAAGATAGATACCCGAAGCTTCAAGCATAGCGGGCAGGTCTGCCGCATTTGAGGGGGACATACAAGCTTCAAAAAGCGCGCGATCTCCACCCGAAAGAATATCCCCAATCGGCAAAAGATAACAATCAATTTGCCCACGAATGTAAAGAATGAGGTCGATCCAACCGTCTACAACAGTCAGCCGTTTTTTCTCATATTGCACCGAGACAAAGGCAGAAAAAACGCCAACCGAAAGAATGAGCAATGCTCCCAAAAGCTTTAGCATTTTAATTCTCCTTTGTGTCTTGTGCTATTCTGCCAATCGGTAACACTATACGCAAATCCAAGTGTAGTGTAGCGTGAGAGTCCTATGTATTTTTGAAAGACTTTTGCGCGGTGCAAAATTTTGATGGCAGGGCGTTCCAAAAGTTCTTCCAAAGTTGAGGCGTGTGCCGAGGCAATGATGGGAACACCGCAGTTTGCCGCTCCCAATGTGGCGCGCGCATCTGCCATACTGCCGATTTCATCGCATATAATGAGTTCGGCTCCCATGGTGCGCACGGCAATTTCGATGCCTATCTCACGCGGATAGCCGCTCATAACGTCAATATTCAACGATGGATCCGTCAATTCTATATTTAGTTCACTGCGTGTGTCCACCACCACAGTGTGCCGTCCATATCGCGAGGCGGCACTTTTGGCAATGGCACGCAAAAGCGTGGTTTTGCCAACGCCAGGTGGAGCATATACGAGTAGCCCACGGTGAGAGCGCTCGGCAAAAAACGGCTCTAATAACACGTCGGTGTTTACCGCAATCGCGTGCGGAATGCGTATCATCAGCCCTGTGATGTTGTGCACGCCAATCACTTTGCCGCCCTCACACGCGGCACTTCCGCAAACGCCCACGCGGATGCCACCCTCCAAGGGAATGTATCCTTGGCGAATGGTATCCTCAAAGGCATAAAGAGAACCGCCGCACATACGACTAAAAATTTCTTGTATTTCCCGTTCACTTATAACTGTGTTGCAAGCGATGTTTTTTTCTTTGGATGTTACCTTAACCACACGCCCACGGCGTAACCGAATTTCTTCAATCGGGCAGGCACCCGTGCGAAGAATTGCATCACAAATGTGCATAGGCAGGCATCCGCGCAAAACATCGGGCAGGGAGGATGGCTTGTATGCAATTTGAATATTCTGCATCATTTCCACCTTTCTTTTTGTTTTACTATATGCAAAAGTTTTTGTGAGTAGAACATTTCTCCGTCACGCGCATACAATGATAGCAAAAAGAATGGGGGAAAGTGTTTATGAACATCAAAAATACAGGTCAAAATGCTTATTTTGCCGCATCGAACAGCACCGCTGGCTTTGTCAGTTATTATGAGGAAATTTTTCGCGCCTCGCGCATCGGTCACATTTGGGCAGTTAAGGGAGGCCCGGGAACCGGCAAAAGTCGCTTTTTGCAGGATGTTGCCGAGTGCGCAACCCAAAAGGGATGGGGATGCGAATACATCTATTGTTCTTCCGACCCCAATTCGCTCGATGCTATTATTCTCACAAGAGCGGGAAAAGAGGGGATAGCGCTTTTGGATGCGACAGCACCGCATTTGTTCGAGTCTACCTGCCCGGGTGCGTGGGAGGACATCGTCAATCTTGGGGAATTTTGGAATAGCGATGCACTTGCCGCGCGCAGAACCGAGATTGAGCAACTCAACCGTGAAAAAAAGGATGCCTACCGCCGTGCTTACCGCTATTTGAGCGGTTTTGGTGATTTGCGTGCCAATCGCGATGTACTTGCGGCTCCCTTTATCAACCGCAAAAAGATTTCTGCTTTGGCAGAAAAACTCTTAAAAGATTTGCCAAACGGTGAGTTTTATGCGGTACAGCCCGCGCTCATCCATTCTGTCGGTATGCGCGGTGAAGTAGGATTTGATACGTATTTTTATGAAGCGGAAGAAATCTATCTTATTGCCGACTGTCACGGTGCGGCACAGTATTTGATGCTGGAGCTTGGTAAACTCGCAACCGAAAAAAGACTTTCCGTGCGCATTTCACACGATCCCGTGGAAGCCGAAAAAATAGACGGTTTGTTCCTCTGTGAGAGCGGAATAGCGTTTGTGGTTTGCCCGGAGGAAGAGTGCGACTATCCGCATCGCCTCATTTCGATGCGTCGCTTTGTTGATACGGCATCTATGAAGCATGTGCGGCGCGAGCTTCGCGCGGTCGACCGCATCAGCCGTGCTATGAGAGGGGAAGCACTCGATGCGCTTGAAAAGGTGCGAGAGGTTCATTTTCGTTTGGAGGATATCTATTCTGCGGCAATGAATTTTGAAGCGAAAGAAGCCTTTACAAAATCCTTTTGCAAAAAACTGTTTGAAAAAGATATCTGATTTCTTTACAAAAATAGGATGAACTTTGTTCGTCCTATTTACTTTTTTTGCTTTTTGTGCTATAATGAGGGGGAAATAAGCGAACGGAGATGCAAAATGAACATAAATCTCTATCTTGAACGCATTGGTATGCGCCCCGAGGATGTATCACACACATACGAATTTTTAAAAGCATTGCAACAAAACCACATTTGCACTGTACCTTATGAAAATTTGGACATTTTGAACGAAACCCCAATTGATTTATCCAAAGAGGCGCTTTTCGATAAGATTGTCACCCATCATCGAGGCGGATATTGTTTTGAACTGAATGGTGCAATTGCGCATTTGCTAAAAGAATTGGGCTTTGCAACCAAATGCTACTTTGCGCGCTTTCTCAAAGGAGAAAACGAAATCCCCGTGCGTCGTCACCGCGTGGTAGTCACCGAGTGTGAGGGCGCGCGTTACGTGGTTGAGGTCGGCATTGGCATCGAAGCTCCGCGCGATCCGCTCCTTTTGGAAGAGGACGTTGAGCAAGTGTGCAGCAACGGAACCTTCCGTTTTTCAAAAGATGCTTTTCTTGGTTGGGTGCTGCAAGAAAAGATCGAGGGGGAATGGATGCCATACTATTCCTTTACCGAAGAGGAGCAACTCGATATTGATTTTATCCAACCCTCATTCTATTGCGAAAAGCATCCCGCGTCTCCCTTTAACAAGTCGCCTATGGTGGCTATGAAGACCCCGAACGGTCGCCGTGCTATCAATGACCACGACTATAAGGTTTTCGAGGACGGAGAATTGATTCATATTGAAGAAAACGTTACCGATGCACGCTTGTACGAAATTTTGAAAAGCGATTTCGGCATCGGCTGGACTTATCAAAAGAAAAATTGACCCACAATAAAGAAAGGAGGGGAGCGCAATGAAGATTGTACTGTTTGCCATCAACGGCTCGTTTTCCCATACCAATTTGGCTATTCGTTGCTTGCGCGAACCTCTTGAGCGTGCAGGCTTTGAGGTCGTGCTCGTAGAACACACCCTGCGTGATAGAACCGCCCACATTTTGGAGCATTTGTACCGCGAAAATGCCGATATTTACGGTTTTTCTTGCTATATTTGGAATGTCGAGCCTATGCTTACCCTTGCCGAAACGCTGAAAAGCTTGCTTCCAAAGAGCAAAATCGTGCTTGGAGGACCCGAAGTTTCCTATGGGTTGGAACGCTTCGAGGATGCTTCTTGGATCGATGCCATTGTGCGCGGAGAGGGGGAGGAAGCGATGCTGTCCCTCTGTCAAGCCATAAAAGAAGAGAGGGAATATCCCCGCATTTCGGGCACAGATGCCGTTACCTTTGCCGATACAGGTGTTCACTACCGCGAAGGGGAAGAAACAGGCGGCATTCTCTATTACGAATCCTCGCGCGGTTGTCCCTATTCTTGCGCTTATTGCCTTTCTTCGGCAACTCATGGCGTGCGCTTTAAGAGTGTGGAACAAACCCTTGAGGAACTCTTAACCTTTGAAAAAATTCAAGCCAATTGCAAGGTCATCAAATTTGTCGACCGCACGTTCAATGCCGATGTCAAGCGCGCAAATGCTATTTGGCAGGCACTTCTCGACGAAAAATATACCAAAAGCTATCACTTCGAAATCTGCGCATCTCTTCTTAACGAAGAGAGCTTCAAAATCCTTTCACGTTTCCCAAAGGGAAAAGTACAACTCGAAATCGGATTGCAAAGCACCAATCCCGAAACACTTGCCGCTTCGTCTCGCCATATCGATGCGCACAAAGTCATCGATGCCGCAAGACGCATTCGCGAAGAGGGGAACGTGCACGTTCATCTCGACCTCATCGCAGGACTTCCGTACGAAGATTACGCATCCTTTGCCAAATCCTTCGATGATGCCTATGGCTCTTCGGATATGCTGCAGCTCGGTTTTCTCAAATTGCTCCACGGAACAGAGCTTCGCGAACGCGCAGAGGAATACGAATACCGCTATCTCCCAACACCGCCATACACGGTCTTGCAAAGCAAGTGGATAACCTATCCCCAAATGCAGAGACTTACCCACATAGCAGAGGTGCTTGACCGTTATCTGGAGAGCGGACGGTTTGCGCACGCCTTGTGGTACCTCACCCCCCTGATGCCGTCACCCTTTGGCTTTTGGGAAGGATTGAGTATCTATTTGGAAAACCACGACGCGAGACCTCTGCAACGCATTTCACAACCCGATGCCTTCCGCTATCTGTTGGAATATGCCAAAGGAAAAATCGAGAGCATTGACCTTTCAAAACTAAAAGAAATGCTCGCGGCAGACTTCGCTCAGCACGAAAACAAAAATCCGCCGTCGTTCTTACGTTAAGCAGATTGCTTTTGCAGTCTGCTTTTTCTTTTTATTCTTTTCTGTTTGAGAATCCACGCAAACAAAAACGTCACCGCATCTGCCGCAGGTTGTGCCAAGCACAACCCAAGCAACCCGAAGCGCATAGGCAAGAAAAAGACAAGCGGCAAAAAGAAAAATCCTTGCCGCGCGGCGGCGAGAACGGTGCCAAGGAACGCACGCCCAATTGCTTGCAAGTAGAGAATAGTACAGGTTACAAGCCCGTGCGTAAAGAGGATGGCACATTGCGCGCGCAAGGCAAAAGCACCAATGCGAATGACCTCGCTATCATCCCGAAACAGAGCGATCACCTCGGGCGACCAAATTAAGAGGGGCAGGGAACCCCCAAGCATCACGGCACTTGAGAGCCGAACCGCAAAGCGGTAGGCATCCTTTTGCCGTTTTTCGTTTCCCGCACCGTGGCTGTAACCTACCACGGGCATCATCCCTTGCCCAATACCAAGGCAAAGGCTGAATACGAGCAAAAACACGCGTGCCACCAAGGAGAGCGCCAAAACTGCCGCGTCGGAGTATTCCTTTGCCGCGTGATTGATCAGAATTGTTGCCACTCCCGAAAGCCCTTGCCGAAAAAGAGAGGGTAAACCCGTCACAAATATTTTACCAAGCAAAAAGAGGGCTCCGAGTCGAATTTTGGCAAACGGTCGAAGCGCGCTTTTGTGAAAAACATAAGCCGAAAACAAAATCAAAGCGCTCACAATTTGGCTGATCAAAGTCGCAGTCGAAGCCCCCGCAATGCCCATTCCAAGCCGAGATATGAGGATTGGATCAAGAACAATATTGCAAATGCTTCCTACAGCAAGACCGATCATCGAGTAAGTGGCAAGCCCTTCTGCGCGCAAAAGCTGACTGATGACAAATGTTGCGCACATTGCGGGAACCGCCCACAAAAGGGGCGTCAGATAAGAGAGGGACAAAGGCATGGTTTCTTTCGAAGCACCAAACAAATGCAGGAGTGCTTCTTCTTTCCACAGTCCAACGGCACAAATACCACCCCCGAGAATGAGTGCCCAAACAATGGCACTTGCGGCAAGGGTGGATGCCGTGTCTTTGTCGCGCTTGCCAAGAGCGCGAGAGAGCCGACTTCCGGCACCGAGTCCTAAGGTGTATCCAACCGCTTGAATGAGCACGGGGAGCGGGAAGACAACGCCAATGGCGGCACCTGCCGCTGTTCCAAGTTCAGAGACAAAAAAGGAGTCTGCCAACGAGTAGGCGGCAATGACCAAAAGCCCCACCGTGTTGGGGAGCGAAAGCTCCAAAATCGTTTTGCCAACGGGCGATTTTGTCATTTTTTGATATCTTACATCATTTTCCAACTCTTTTACCTCGCATACTTCTACAAAATACGAGTGTAGTATGCCTTGTTTTTGGTCACATCATCAAAAATTTATAAAAGTTTAATTGAAATGAAAAAAACTCTTGATTTTTTTCGCGTTTTGGTATATAATGTTATTGTTAATTTGAAGAAAATTCAGGAGGACTTAAAATGTTAGTTTCGGCAAAAGAAATGTTGACCAAAGCAAAGGCTGGTCACTATGCAGTAGGTCAATTCAATATCAATAACCTCGAGTGGACAAAGGCGATTCTTCAAACCGCACAAGAGCTCAACTCTCCCGTTATTCTCGGTGTATCCGAGGGTGCAGGCAAGTATATGTGCGGCTTTAAGACCGTTACCAATATGGTTAAGGCGATGATCGATGAACTCGGCATCACCGTTCCCGTAGCACTCCACCTCGACCACGGCTCCTACGACGGTTGCTACAAGTGCATTGAAGCAGGTTTCTCTTCCATCATGTTCGACGGTTCTCACTATCCCATCGAAGAGAACGTAGCAAAGACCCAAGAGCTCGTTAAGGTTTGTGCAGAAAAGGGACTCTCCCTCGAAGCAGAAGTTGGTTCCATCGGCGGCGAAGAAGACGGCGTTGTTGGTATGGGTGAATGCGCTGATCCCGACGAGTGCAAGATGATTGCAGACCTTGGCGTTACTATGCTCGCAGCAGGCATTGGTAACATCCACGGTAAGTACCCCGAAAACTGGCAAGGTCTCTCTTTCGAGACTCTCGCAGCAGTTTCCGAAAAGGTAGGCGAAATGCCCCTCGTTCTCCACGGTGGTACAGGTATCCCCGCAGATATGATCAAGAAGGCAATTTCTCTTGGCGTATCCAAGATCAACGTTAACACTGAGTGCCAGCTCGCATTTGCTGCTG
>JAFYRH010000063.1 GCA_017559555.1 Clostridia bacterium | reverse complement strand
TCATTTTCATATATTTAAGGATATTGAAGATTATGGCTAAGGGAAAACAAACACTTTATACACAACAAGGTTATCAAGAGTTGGTAGACGAACTCTACCGCCGCACACACGAAGAACGCGAAAAAATTAAGAATGATATCGCTACCGCACGTGGATTCGGTGACCTTTCCGAAAACGCAGAGTATGATGCTGCAAGAAATGACCAAGCGAAGAATGAAGCTCGTATTAAGGAATTGGAAGAGCTGATTGAAAACGCAGTGATTCTTGACGAATCCAACATCGACAGTAGCGTTATCAGCTTGGGTTCTACTGTTAAGCTTTTGAACAAGACTATCAACGTAGAGTTTACCTATGCTTTGGTTGGCTCCAACGAGGCTAACCCTGCAGAGGGCAAAATCTCTGACCAATCTCCTATCGGCGCGGCTCTTATCGGCAAAAAGGCCGGTGATGAGATCACCGTTGAAGTTCCCAACGGTACCATTACAATGAAGGTTATTGAGGTTTCCAGAAAGTAATTTTTGGCAATCGTAGCGAGGTGTTGGCACAATTACGCAACACCTCGCACTTTTTCAAGGAGGACTAAATATGTCAGAAAAAGAACCTATCACAAGAGAAGAGAAGCTCTCGAGTGAGGGAATTGCAATTCGCCATCCTATCTTTTTGTGGTTTGAAAATTTGTGGTATCATTACAAATGGACCATTCTTTTGGTGGCATTCTTTTTGTTTGTTGCCATCGTTTGCTTTGCGCAATGTGCCACCACACCGCAAAGAGACGTCTACATTACGTTTGGTGGCTCTCACACGGTCACCGGCGAGGAAAAGCTTTCTATTGAGCAAGTTTTCAAAGAGGTTTCCAAAAACACCTTTGGCGAGGAGTATCCCACGGTTGGTATCAATTCGTATGCATTTTATACCGAGGATGAATTGCGCGCTTTGTATACCGATCCCGACACAAAAGATTTTGACGGTGCCGCTTTTAACATGGCAAAAGGGAAGAATACCGACCAATTTGAAACGCTTCAATCCTATATGATGACGGGCGACTGTTCGATTTGGCTTGTAAACGTATCGGTTTATGAAGCGCAGCACATGTCGGAGCATTTGGCAGTACCGCTTGCCGATACTTTTGGAACAGTTCCTTCAGGTGCATACGACGAATACGCTATTCGCTTGGGTGACACGGCAATTTATCAGTACTATGAAGCATTGCAGGTTTTGCCTGCCGATACATTGCTTGTATTGACCTATCCCTACATTGCAGGTGCTTCTGCAAAAGAACAAAAATACGAGCAATTCAAAGCGCTTTACCGTGCAATTATCGAGTTCCAAGCACCGTAACAGAATAAAAAATGACCTTGAATGCATCATTCAAGGTCATTTTTTGTTAATTACGTGTTCTTTTTGCCTTTGAAATTTTAATCAATTCATAGCATTCATCACACATATTTGCAACGCTTGGCGAGTGGCTGACAAGAATGAGAGTTGAAGAGTATGTGAAAATTTGCAAAAAAAACTACACATTTCTGTATTTTCAAAAAAGCGTCACACAAAAAACACCTCCTCGAAAAATCTTCAATAGGGAAGAGTTTTTATCAAGGAGGTGCTTTATATTAAATGATGGAATTATCTGTTCAAAATCAGTTTGGTCAACTCAACGGGGTCAACAATGGTGTCGCCCTTGTAAACGCGCATGTTACCGGAAGCGATTTCGTCAATCAGAATAACTTCGCCGTTGTTGTAACCGAACTCAAATTTGATATCCCAAAGGTCAAGACCGATGGTTTTGAGGTCATCAGCAACGATTTTAGTGATCTTAAGAGTTTGTTCTTTCATACTCTCAAACATCTTCATATCCATAATGCCGAGAGCTGCAAGACCTTCTGCGGTTACGAGCGGATCGCCCTTTTCGTCGTTCTTGAAGGTGCATTCAACGTAGCCGCCTTCCAAACGGGTGCCGTTTTCAATATATTCACCGTATCTACGAATAAAGCTACCGGTTGCAACCAAGCGGCAGATAACCTCAAGACCGTGACCGAAAACGGTTGCGGGGAGAACTTCCATAGTAGCATTTTCAACGTCAGCGCCAACGTAGTGGGTCTTTACGCCTGCCTTTTTGCAAAGTTCAAAGTAGTAAACAGAGGTTTGCAGGTTTGCCTTGCCAATGCCGTCAATGGTGAGTCCTACGGTATTTTCGCCGGGATCGAATACGCCGTCCTTGCCGGTGCAATCGTCCTTGAATTTCAACATAACGTTGCCGTTGTCAAGTGCATAAACGTCCTTGGTTTTGCCCGTGTAGATCTTTTTCATAAATCCGTACTCCTTTATATTGAATTGTCTTGACAGCATGTAGGTGGCCGCCATATCAAGACTTTGTTTTTTATGAGGATATTATACCACAATATATTGACCTTGTCAATGAACGCAAAGAAAAAAATATAGACAAAATTATAAAAAAATATTTTGCTATTTTTGGCTTTTTGGTTGACATTTGGGGCTTTTTGAGTTATAATTATATAGATATTGCAAAGACTTGAAAGAAGGAGCGTAAACGATTGTGAACAATGGTGATTTGCTTCAAAACATAAAAGAAGGTATGTCCTCTTTTTCCAAGGGACAGAGACTGATTGCGGCATATATTTTGGAACATTATGACAAAGCCGCGTATCATACCGCTTCCAAACTCGGTACCATCGTAGGCGTTTCCGAATCTACCGTGGTTCGTTTCGCAAACGAACTTGGTTACGAGGGCTATCCCGAGCTGCAACGAGCACTCAAAAAGTTGATCCGCAGCCGTCTGACCTCTTTCCAACGTATGGAAATTACCAACAGCTTGATCGGGGAAAACGACGTGCTTGAAAAAGTGCTCACCTCCGATATTGAAAAAATCAGACAAACCGCTGCAGAAATTGATTCTGCTTCCTTTGCTGCTGCAGTGCAAAATATTGTAGATGCAAAGAACATATACATCCTTGGTGTTCGTTCCTCTTCTACACTTGCGGGCTTTCTCAATTATAGCTTACGCATGATTTTTGATAACGTTCGCTTGGTGCAAACCACCTCAAGTAGTGAAATGTTTGAGCAAATCATGCAAATCGGAGAGGGCGACGTTATGATCGCCATCAGCTTCCCACGTTATTCCAGCCGCATTATCAACGCTGTTGAGTACGCAAAGGGAAGAGGTGCTGATATTATTGCTCTCACCGATAGCAAATTTTCTCCCATTGCGACAGAGGCAGATCAACTTTTGTTGGCTTATAGCGATATGGCATCCTTTATGGATTCTTTGGTAGCTCCCTTGAGCATCATCAACGCACTTGTTGTTGCGGTTGCACGTGAGCGTGAAGCAGAGGTTAGCGAACGCTTGCGCGTTTTGGAAGAAATTTGGGACCGTTATGACGTTTATGACAAAAAAGGAAACTGATGCACGTCGCGTGGCAGTAATCGGTGCGGGAGCTGCCGGCATGATGGCGGCAATTACCGCTGCTGAGGCAGGAGCCGACGTAACGCTTTTTGAACGCAACGATCGTGTTGGTAAAAAGCTCCGCATTACGGGTAAGGGACGTTGCAACGTTACCAATAACTGTGATAACAACGAGTTTCTTTCCAACGTGCCCACCAACCCAAGATTTTTATATGCATCGCTTTCGCGTTTTTCTACCGCTGATACCATGGCATTTTTTGAGGATGCAGGTGTACCGCTCAAAACCGAGCGTGGCAAACGTGTTTTCCCGATTTCCGACCGTGCCGCCGATATTGTTTCGGCTATGGAAAGACGTTGCCGCGAGGCGGGCGTTACCCTTGTGCACCGCCGTGTGCGCGGACTCATAATAGAGGACCGCTCTATGGTTGGTTTGAAATACGGAGATGGCGAAGAAAATTTCGATGCCGTTATCGTTTGCACGGGCGGCCGCTCCTATTCGATGACAGGCTCTGACGGTGACGGATACCGTTTTGCTACCGAGGCAGGGCACACCATAACCCCCCTGCACCCCTCACTCGTACCTCTTGTAGCGGAGGGCAAACTTTGCGCATCATTGCAAGGACTTTCTCTCAAAAATGTGTCGCTTACCATAAAAATGGCAGGGTCGGGCAAGGTTGTTTATGAGGACTTTGGAGAAATGCTTTTTACACACTACGGCATAACAGGTCCTTTGGTGCTTTCGGCATCAGCTCATCTTTCCGATATTACTCCCGGTAAATATGAGGCTTATATCGACCTCAAACCGGCACTTGATGAAAAAACATTGGATGCACGCATCCTTTCGGATTTTTCAAAGTATCAAAATCGCGATCTTATCAATGCGCTGGATGACCTCTTGCCGCAAAAGATGATCGCACCCTATATTGGACTTTGCGGAATTGATCCGCGTAAAAAGGTCAACTCCATTACGCGTGAAGAACGTGAAAAAATGGTTCACATCCTCAAAGGAATTCGCGTAAAACTGAACGGTTTCCGTCCTATTGAGGAAGCCATCGTTACACGCGGTGGTGTTAGTGTAAAGGAGATCGATCCCAAAACGATGCAATCCAAGCTTGTCGAAGGCTTGTACTTTGCAGGCGAGGTTTTGGATGTTGACGCCTACACAGGCGGCTTCAATCTGCAAATCGCATTTTCCACCGCCACTGTAGCGGGTACTTCCGCCGCGTGGGGATAAAATTCTTTTCAAAAAAAGGAAAAAGCAGTATGATTCAAATTGCTATTGACGGGCCCAGTGGGGCAGGAAAATCAACGGTTGCAAAAGCCGTTGCCCGTGAGTTGGGTATTATATATGTAGACACAGGTGCGCTTTACCGCACCATTGGCTACTTTGTGCGCTCGCGCGACGTTGATCCCAAGGATCCCGAAGGTGTTGCCGCACTTTTGCCCGAGATTTCGGTTGAACTCAAATATGAAAGCGGCCGTCAAATCGTTTGCCTCAACGGTGAGGATCTCGGTGACCGTATTCGCACCCCCGAAATGTCGATGTATGCATCCGCAGTATCGGCGATTCCTGCGGTTCGCACGTTCCTTTTGGAAACACAACGCAAGATTGCGCGTGAAAACAGCGTAATTATGGACGGTCGCGATATCGGAACGGTTATTTTGCCGAATGCAAACGTCAAAATCTTTTTGACTGCATCCGACGAATGCCGCGCTATGCGCCGCCGCGATGAATTGGTCGCAAAGGGAATTGCGGTTACTTATGAAGAAGTGCTCGCTGATATGATCGAGCGCGATCGCAACGATAGCACTCGTGCCGTTGCTCCCGCGATTGCCGCGCCCGATGCTACTCTTTTTGATAACTCGGGAATGACTCCCGAAGAGTGCACTGCAGGCATTATCAAGCTGATTCGCGAAAAGACCGAAGCATGATGAGCGGTCGCACCGTTGAAATTGCTCCGCACGCAGGCTTTTGCTTTGGTGTTACACGAGCGGTTCAAGCCCTTGAAGAGGCTATTCAAAATCCTTCTCCCAATGCTACTGTTGCTATGCTTGGCTCTATTATTCACAATGAAGCCTATGTGCAGTCCTTGCTTGCTCGCGGAGTGTTGGTCCTTGATGAACAAGAAGCACTGAAGAGAGCAGAGGAATCGTCAAAGGGAAATCCCCTTGTACTCTTGGTCCGCGCCCACGGCATTTTGCAGAACACAGAAAAACAGTTACTTGATATTGCCGCAAACAATCCGAGTTTTACACTTTTGGATTGTACGTGTCCTTTTGTCAAAAAGATTCACCGCATCGCTGAGAATTGCGACGCAAACGAAGCATTTTTCGTCTTTTTGGGCGATGCCAATCACCCCGAAGTGAAGGGCGTTATGAGTCGCGTAGAGGGCGAAAAATATGTTTGTAACTCTCCCGAAGAGATAGAAGATATACTTTTGCGTCGAAAAGAGCAAAAAAACGACGGCAAAATCCCCATTTTAGCGGCTCAAACAACGCAAAATTTGTGCAAATGGAACAAAACTGAAAAGATTCTTAAAAAACTATATACAAATGCCAAAATTTTTGGTACAATATGCAGTGTGACCGAAGAGCGGCAGAGCCGCGCCAAGGCGCTTGCAACACGGTGCGATGGCATCGTGGTGGTGGGGGGCAGAGAGAGTGCCAACACCGCAAAACTTTATCAAATTTGTCGCGAACAATGCGACAACACGGTGTGGATAGCCACAGCATCCGAATTGGATGTTGGGTGCTTTGCCACATCAAATCACGTTGGAATCGTCGCAGGTGCATCGACACCAAGCGAGGAAATACAGGAGGTATATAAAACCATG